>JABEVA010000399.1 GCA_013044065.1 Phycisphaerae bacterium | reverse complement strand
GATTGATATGGGTTGGCTCGCCCCCCTTTTTACGCAGCGATTCGACATCCACCGCAAAGCCATGATTCTGAGCGGTAATTTCCACTTTACCGGTACCGGTGTTGCGCACCGGTTGATTGCCGCCGCGATGACCAAACTTGAGCTTGTAGGTGCCGGCCCCCAGCGCCAAGCCCAGCAACTGATGCCCCAGACAGATTCCGAAAATCGGCTTTTTGCCGATCAATTGCCGCAACGTCTGTTGGGTGTAGGTAATCGGTTCCGGATCACCGGGGCCGTTACTTACAAAAATGCCATCCGGCTGCAGCGCCATGATTTCATCGGAGCTCGCCGTGGCCGGCACCACCGTCACCCGGCACCCGCTTTGTACCAGATTGCGCAGAATATTCCGCTTGGCACCGCAATCAATGGCCACTACCGAGAAAACCGGTGCTCCGCGGTGGTCTTTCGGCTGCGCCCAAAGCCCCTTGTTTTGCTCCCACCGGCGCAACTCCGCGGGTGTTACCTTTTTCACCAGGTCCAGACCGGTCAACCCCGACCAGGCCCTGGCTGCCGCCAACAGACCAACTTCGTCTTTCACACGATTCGGATCGGTGCAGATGACGCCCTTGAGTGACCCCTGCGTCCGCAGCTTGCGCACCAACGCCCGGGTATCGATCCCGGCCAAGCCTGGAATACCATGGCGCTCCAAGTACGCATCGAGTGTTTCCACCGCACGAAAATTACTCGTCAGGCCGGAAAGCTCCTTGATAATAAAACCTTCCACCTGCGGCCCGGGCGCTTCTTCATCCACGGCGTCGGCAATGCCGTAATTGCCGATTTGCGGATAGGTCATGGTGACAATCTGGCCGGTGTAGGATGGATCGGTGAGAATTTCCTGATAACCGCTAAGCGAAGTGTTAAACACCGTTTCGCCCACGCGCGTGCTGTTGGCTCCAAACGCCGTGCCTGTGTACACGCTGCCGTCTTCGAGAACCAGTTTTGCCTGATGTCCGATAGCCATGGGGTTGCCTCTTACTTCATAAACAATTCAATGACCGGCACGGTTACATGGGGCCGCTGTACCGGCAGTTCCAAAGTCAGAGTTTCCGGCGCGGCCAGACCCTTAAAATTCAGCCCCTGGTGGCCATCCTGATGAAACCGTATTTCCGAGCCGTCATTGAGCAACTGGGCGTATTCCACACGATTTTTGAAACCGTCCAGATGCAAATGCCGGAACGGCCACGCCAATAGATGCACGTACATGCGCTTCTGGGCCGGATTCCAGGTCAATCGACAATCCTGGGGCACGGGGAACTCTTCCGGCGCAGCTCCGCAGCCGTAAATGGATTTGCCGTGCGAATCCATCCATTGGCCGATGCCGTTAAGCCGATCCATCGTCCGCTCATCAAAAGTGCCGCGGGACGTGGGGCCGACATTCAGCAGCAGATTGCCGTTTTTACTGACCGTATCAATGAGCATTTCCACCAACTGCGGCACACTTTTCCACGAGGCTTCATCGCGGTGATAACCCCACGAACCGGAAAAGGTGTGGCACGCCTCCCATACCACCGGCTGCCCATCCACCACCACGCCTTGCCGGGGTACCACTTGTTCCGGCGTTTTGATATCCCAGGAATCGGGCAGGTCGATGCGGTCATTGAGCAGCACCTTGGGTTGTAATTTGCGCACCAGCTTGTAGAGCTTCTCGCTTTGCCAGTCTTGATGTCCCTTGCCGGAGCCATCCGGCTTGGGATAGCTGAAATCAAACCATAGCACATCAATTTTGCCGTAGTTGCTTAACAATTCCCGCACCTGACCATGCAGATACTCAGCATATTTGGCCTGATCGCGTTTCCGGTTGAGCTTTTCCCGGTCCGGATGGTCACGCAGCGGTCCAAAGTGTGAATCAATCACATACTGGTCATGGTGCCAATCAATCAGAGAATGATACAAGCCCACCCGCAGGTTCCGCTTGCGGAATGCTTCCACCATGGGGCGAAGCAAATCGCGTTTGGCGGGGGTGCGGGTGGCTTTGTAGGTGGTGAGTTTGGAATCCCACAGGCAAAATCCTTCGTGATGCTTGGTGGTGATCACAAAGTATTTCATACCGGCCCGGCCGGCGGCGTCGGCCCAGGCCTGCGGATTGTAAAGGTCCGGATCAAAGCGGGAAAAGTATTTTTTTTCGTACTCGCTTGGATCTATTTTTTCGTTGTGCATCACCCATTCGTGGCGGGCGGCCATGGAATACAGCCCCCAGTGAATAAACATTCCGAAGCGATCCCGCACAAACCAGGAACTTTCACCAACCGTCTTTCGCAGCTCTGCCATGAATTACATCCTGCAAGAGAAACCTGATGTCAATTTGCCGGCCCGCATCGGCACACCTCAACCCGATCTGCCCGCCCCAGCAGGAGCGACCGCCAGCATGAATGAAGTGTAGCCGAAGACGGAATTTTCTGCTATTTTACCCTCTACGCCAGCGGCCGGATGCCCGAGCGGACTAAGGGAGCGGATTGCAAATCCGCGATTCGTGGGTTCGAATCCCACTCCGGCCTTTGTCATTTTCTCCAGAAAAATCGCCGTTGAGCACTACAGAGCGGCCTTTTTTCCAGAATGCGGCGGAGAATGGTTGAGTTAGTGGATAGATATGTGACGGCGGGGCGGTGGGCCGTGTGCTGGTGTGGCATACTGATGCAGACAAGATGCCTGCGGTACGGTGGGTGTGTGGCTATGTTTTTTTTGCACGGAAACGGGCGGCAGAAAAGGCCGCCGCTAAGACAGCGGAACGGGCGGGGGCAGCGAGCCGGATTGAGGATTGTCTTCATGGGCGCAGGGTCATTTTGTGGGAAGCGGGGGCTTGGAATTCCGCGGTAGGGCCAGTTGCCGCGACCGGAGTGCGCCACGGCGAAATCCCGAAGGTCTTCGGGACCGAACTGGCGAAGATGGAGCGGGGCGGAAGTGGCATCAGGCGGGCGGAACCAGGCGAGGTCGGCATGTGGAGCCGGTTGGAGTATCTTTTACTTCCACACCCAATGCGGACAACTCCCGGCGCAGGGTGTCGCTGGCGGCGAAATCCTTGTTCCGGCGGGCTTGCAGGCGCTGCTGCATCAGGGCATCGACCTTTTCCTGTACGGCGACGGGTAAGGCCCGCAGTGGCGGAAAAATGACGCCCAATACGTGATCCACGCGGCGCAGCGCGGCCAGGCCGGACCGCGCCGCGGGATAGTCCAATCGCCCCTTCTGGGCCAGCGGTTTGGCCCACGTAAATAGCGCAGCCAAGGCCGCGGAGATGTTCAGATCGTCATCCAAGGCTCGAGAAAATTCAGCGATCATGTCGGCTTCGCCCGGGGCCAATGAGACCTCGTGAACGGCCAAGCGCCCCGCATCGCCGGCGGCCTCATCCACGGCGGCAACACTTGGCGTGAGCTTATCGGCCAGATCGCGCAAAAACGCAATAGACGCGGCGGCTTCATGCAGGCTTTGCAGGGTAAAATTGGTGGATTCCCGATAACGTGTGCAGATCAGGGCGTAGCGGATCACCAGTGGGTCGTAGCCTTTTTTCGTCAGATCGCCGATGGTGAAGAAATTGCCGCGGGATTTGGACATTTTTTCGCCATTCACCATGAGATGGCGGGTGTGCATCCAAAATCGGGCAAACTCCTTGCCGGTGGCTCCTTGCGACTGGGCGATCTCACATTCGTGATGCGGGAAGATATTGTCCTCTCCGCCGGTGTGAATATCCAGGGATTCGCCCAGAAAGTGCATGGCCATGGCGCTGCATTCAATGTGCCAGCCGGGGTATCCCTGGCCCCACGGCGAATCCCAGCGCATGAGATGGGTGCGGTCCGGCTTCCAGAGGAAAAAATCGGCCGGGTGGCGTTTGGCGGCCTGGGCATTGGTACGTCCGCCGGCACCGTGGGCCAGGCGATCTAGTTCATTGCCGGACAATTTTCCGTAGGCTCGAAAACTACCCACATCATAATACACCACCCCATCGGCGGCGACGTACGCGTGGCCGTTGGCCAGCAGGCGCTGGATGAGTTGGATAAAATGGGCGATATGCCTTGTGGGCCGCGGCATCACGGCTTCGCGCGCCGCGGCATCGGCGGCGCGGTCGTAATCAGCGACTACCGCCAAGCCCAAGGTCCGGGCGTCGGCCAGGAATACCTCGGTAAAGAAATCCGCGACTTGAAAAGGATCATTGGGATCCGCCACCGCAGCCTGGCCGGCCTTTTTGGTCGCCTTCATCTTTTCCACGGCCAGTTGGAGTTTATCCTGGCCGGCACCGTCGGCGAGGGCATCATCGGTCATGTGGCCGACATCGGTCATGTTCATCACCTGCTGGACGCGGGCCTGGCGGAACTCCAGGTAGCGGCGCAAGACATCGGCAAACAGAAACGCGCGGAAGTTACCGATGTGGGCGTAATCGTAGACGGTGGGGCCGCAGGAATACATGCGGACAAAGGCCCCCCGCAACGGATCCGCGGAGTCCGGTCCTGGAGTCAGGGGAATAAATTCCATCAAGCTGTGGCTTAGCGTGTTATAGAACATTGTGGGCATGGACGGCCTGACTCCGGCTGATAACCTCGGCTGGTGATGGCGGCATAAAGGCCCGAGTTTATTGCGCGGCGGGAGTTTGCGGCTTGGTTTTGGAACCGCCGGCAGCCTTCTTTTGCGCAGCTTTATTACGGGCCGCCTGGGCCAGTGCGGCGGCGCGCATGGCCGCGTACTGCTGCTGCAGAACGGGATTGTTGATTTTAATTTTGGCGGCCTGCCAAAGACGGGCAATTTCGCGCTGGCCCCATTGATTTTCAAGCAGGAGGCTGACTTTTTTGATGATGATGGGCCGCAGTTTTTTCATGGACACCTTTTGGGCGGGAATTTTTTCCAGCAGCCAGAGCAGGTGAAAGGCACCGTTGATCGGGATGGACGGTGAAAGTACACCGGGGGTCAGGCGAGCGGCGGTATGGAGCAGAACTTTGGGCAACGTAGGATTGTCCAACGGTATAAGGACCACCCCGCCGTTTTGCGCTGTTTGTTGATTCAAGCTCATGGCCCGGGCGACTTGCTCCGGATTTTTGTGGTCTTTCATAATCAGGTGGCGCACGGTTACCGCGTCGCCGAGGCTGCCAACCACAATATCCACCACTTTAACCTTCGGGCCAAAGTTGACGTTATAGGCTTCCTGAATCTGTTTGTTGGTGACATGGATATGCCCCTTGGCCAAGGCCTTGATATAGGCACTGCGCCAAAGCTCCAGACGAAATTGTGGAACCGTTGTTCCCCGGGCCGCCAGCACTCTGGCCAGGGCGGCATGGCGCTGGCCTTGCGGAACATGCTCGGCGGAAAATTGTTGCAGGATTTTTTCTTCCTGAGCATCCACCGCGCTTTTTCCGACGTGGATACCTTCCTGGGCGCAAGCCTGCCGCAGCAAAGTCACCTGGACCCACTCGTTAAAAAGCCCCATGCCATAAAGCTCCGTGAGCGTTTTAGTAAAGGCCCGGGCGCTTAGTTTTTGGCCATTGACCTGGGCCAGCGCCGGCTCGTGGAGAAGGGCAAGCTTCGGCAAGAGCGAAACGTGGCTGGCCGCAGCGGCTTGGGACACGACCGCACCGGCAGCGGGGCCAGTGCTCAGGCACCCCATGCTAAGCCCCACAATGGCCGCCAGCGCGCCACCATATACATGCAAAGAGAAAAGTTTGGGTTTCAATCAAAACTCCTGTTAAAAAATCTGTCCGGCGTCACCAAGAGGCTTTCATGGCTGACCATCGACTGTTGCCGGTTCCCGCCAGGTGCCGGACGGTCCAATACATAATATCCTAGTGTCATCGTGCGGGTTTGGCCAGCCATGGACTCAGGTGATGAAAACTTGGACCCCGGCGCGGCTGTGGCCGCAGGAGTCAGGAGTCAGAAAAACACGAAGGCGCGAAGGACAATGACGGGGTATACATCCCGATGGCGGTCGGGATAAACGCCCTACGCGGAGTTTCACAGATTAAACGATGGCACCGCTGGTAATTTTGGATTTTGTGTGGCCGCCGGAAGTCCCGATCCATCGGGACGCCACGGTCTCTCGACGCATGTCGGGATATTGGGGGCCGGGCTGATAGGGCGCGCGGGACAAAATTGGGCTGCAATGGTCAATTGACGAACGGAACTTGCGTCTGGTGCCTGGTCAGCGCTAGAACGAAAGGCCCAAAAGCGCGGCGCTTAGGCCTTGCCCACGGTTGCCGCACCCCGTGGAAACGACCGTACAACCCCAATCAGCACACCTTGAATTCGCACATCCTGCCGGACATAGATTGGTTGCATCGTACCATTGGCTGGCTGGAGTCGCACGCGACTTTTCTCGCGGAAATAGCGCTTGAGTGTAGCGGAGCCATCTTCCAGCAAGGCTACCACAATTTCACCGTCGCGGGCGGTGTGGCGACGTTCGATAATGACGTAATCGCCATCGGCAATATGGTCTTCAATCATGGAATCGCCGCGGACGCGCAGGGCAAAGGTTCCGGCACGCGACACAAACAAATCGGAGACATTGAGGGTATCGGGAGTTTCCGTGGATTCAATCGGCTGGCCGGCGGCAATGGCCCCGCATAAGGGCAGATCTGACGTTGAGCCTTCGCCGGGCAAGCGCGTGGTGGGGTCAACATTCAAAGAGCGAGCCTTGTGCGGTTCCCGCAGCAACAGTTTTTTTCGTTCGAGCGATTCCACGTGCTCGAACACGGTAACCTTTGAAAGATGGAGCAGATCGGCGAGTTCCTGCATGGTCGGCGAATAGCCATGCGCTTTGCGAAAATTCCGCAACGCCTGCAGAACTGCGAGCTGTTTGGGGGTTGCATTGGTCAACAGACACCTCCGATAAATGGGGGATCAATGTGGAAATGGCCGAGGAAGCCGGCTCGGCCGGTACAAGCGAATGATGGGTACGGTGCCCTGCAAAGTCGGGGGGCCTGTTCCACCCGCGTTGCTGGGGTCCTGAGATTTTTTGCCGCCAGGGTTGCCATGTATCCACGGTGCCACAGTGGCGACAGGGGATAAAACATTCGGGATGCGTTTCAACACGGCGAACGCGGCCAGGATGGATACCGCGGAACCAGTCGCGTATTTCCGCCCCCAGCAGGGCCAGGGGAGTTAAGGCGGGGCTGGGTTGAGCGGGGTTGGCATTTGTTGCCGCGTCATCTTCCTGGGAGCTTTCGGGGCGATAGCGGTGCGGATACCAATCTACCAAGTAGCTGCCACCGGGGCCGAAGCTGCACAACGGCAAATCTTGCTGCCGCAAATTCGGCAGACCAAGCAAACGAGCGGCAGGCGCAGCACGGGTTGGCAATCGGTAGAGGCCGAGGCGATAAGGGGATCTTGCCGCGGCACATCGTTGAACCACCGGGGGAGCGGAACAGTCAAGCATGGTCAGGACTCCTTTCCTTGTGTGCCAACAGCCCTTGTCGAGCTGAAGGCCACGCCATTCTTACGGTGCATCATCATCACCTTTTTTCTCTTTCGGACGGTCCGGTTGAAAACCTTTAGACAATCCGTAAGGTATCTGTTTGGATAATATACAAAACAGCTACCAAACGTCAAGTCAGCGTGGTGGAAGCCGCCAGACGTGGGTGGCGACAGGTTCGCCGTCGGGAATGACATCGGGATAAACTCCGGACGCAGGGGTACGCGGAGTGACGACGACGGGGGATTCACCGCAGGGGACGCAGAGGTACGCAGAGGACGAGCGACGGGCAAGATTGTCAAGATGGCCAAGGTTTTGGTGTTGGCCATCTTGAAAAATGGGCCATTTTGTTGGGGTTTTCGGGTAAGATGGTCAAGATTG
>JABEVA010000398.1 GCA_013044065.1 Phycisphaerae bacterium | reverse complement strand
GGCCCATCCTTCGGATGTTTGCGTATGCGGCCCTTGAGCGTAGTTAAATTTCCGCATCCGCATTGTTGCGGATGTACCGCAGCCCGCCCGGTTCGGCGGCCAGCAGTTCATGTTTTCCCGAAAGGGAGTAAGGAGTTCTTATGTTTTTCAGGTTTTTCTCACGGTCCTGTGGTTCCACATCCTTGGCAATCGGTGCGGCGGTAACGCTTGCGGCGTTGGGAATGTCGGCGCAGGCGTCGGCTAGCGAAATCGGCATCAACTTTACCGCCGCCAATTCCGGATCCAGTTCCTCCTACGCCCTAACACCGACGGACACCGCTGGCGTGAGCGGCGTGGCGCAGAGCAATTGGAACAACCTCTCGATCAGCGATGGTGATGCCAACGGAATCAGTAACGCCGGGGGCCTTACCGCCGGGACCGCCATTGACAGCACCGGCACAATGGTGACGGGGTTGTCGGTAGCAGTGGCGGCTGCAAGCGGGGGGAAGGTGTATCCGACGGTCGGTGACTCGTGGGGCTTCAGCGGATCCAACCTGACGATGCAGGAAGGCGAGATATACCCACAGCCGGAAATCACCGTACTGGGGGTGCCTTACAGCAGCTACGATGTGTACGTATACGCTACGGCAGGGAGCAACGGCGGGACGGGCAGCGCGACGATTTCTATCGCCAACGGGGCTTCCGGAACGGTTGATCCCTCCAATACCTATTGGTACAACTACGGGTGGGAAGGCGGAAGTTTCGTGCAATCCACCGCTACTACCTCCGCAGCCAATACGGCCATCTCCAACTACATCGTGTTCACCGGCAACACCACCACGGATTTTTCGGTGGCTTGGAATGGCACACTCAGCGGTGGTTGGACTGGAATATCGGCCATGCAGATTGTAGCCACGCCCGAACCAACCACCCTTGGCCTGATGGGCCTTGGTGGATTGGGAGTTGTGCTTGTAAGTCGGAAACACAGCACCGCTAAATGACTTTATGAATGGCTATCACGTGAAAGGCCCAAATCCCTAGTTAAGCGGAATAATTTTAAGGAGTATTCCCATGAAACGTCACAAACAGGTTGCCTTCTCATGCTCCACGCCGTTTTCCATCTCCTGCCTGCGTCTCGGTGAGGTGCCGCAAGTCATCCTGCCTGGACTGGCGACACGGCGAGTCGAACCTAACGGTCTCCTTCCGGATGGCGGCCTGCGACCTGGTTCCTCACTTGCGCCTCTCCCGATTCCGGGCTTAGGCCGTTGGGAGCCTACCGCTCCCGATCGGATCGGGAAAACTGGGAACGCCTCCCGACTGTGGCCCGCACGCCACCCCGCACCTTTCCCGATAACCAACGCAGAATCACAGAGATCGGGATTCACCCTCGTTGAGCTATTGGTGGTGATCAGCATTATCGCCATTCTAATCGCCCTGCTGCTGCCAGCGCTGGCGGCGGCCCGCGAGGATGCCAACACCGTCATTTGTGCGTCCAACATGCGGCAGATTGGGCTGATGTTTTCGGAATATCTTGCCGAAAACCCAACCTATCCGCCGGGCGAAACATTGCAGTCCAACGGATACTGGCTGACCTGGGTTAACCGCATCATGCCCAATACGAGCACGTATCCCACAGCCGTGGGCTCCAGTCTTGCCAACGTCGCGGCGCTTTACTGCCCCGACGATCCGGCGGCGGTACGCGTACGACCCACCAGCGTCGCACAACTCGGCAGTATGGGCAATATCAGCTATGGATACAACTTCATTGGCCTCGGCGGCCTGGGCAACGCCACCACGGCTGCAAATTATAGCTGGAATTCTTACGGCCAATGGCTCCCTTACGGCTCCGATACCTATCTCCAGGAGCCAGCGGCGTTCGGCAGTCTGGTGAATCCCGCCAAGACGATATTGGTGGCTGAATCCGGCATTAATGTTTCCGAACCGTCCGATCCCACGGGCTTGGGCCCGGAAGCGACCGATTGGCTTCAATTCGACACTTGGGGAGATCCTTACAATGGCACTCTGGTGATTCGCCACGGCGGGGCAAGCAATTTTCTCTGGTGTGACGGTCATGTGAGCATGGTAAAAGCGCCGGGTGGAAATTGCTGGGGCTATTACAGTGCCCAGGCATTCGGCGAGGTTCCCCAATCCTGGACTTCCAACGGACCTGCGGCTAATCCATTCGCTTTCGGTCGAGAGCCGGTTCCATAAGGCTGCCTCGACGAAACTGTTTACCGCTCGGCGTAAATGGGGTCAGGTACGAATGGCACTTCCATAAGGCTCACTATACCTCATGGGGCAATGGCCTTTCGTAACAGTTGGCACCGGGCTTGTGGGCGTGGCACAGTCAACAACGCGATGGGCTTGGCACGCCGCCATCGAGCGGGTTCCCGCCGACGGATTGACCGCCGCCTTGGCGGTCCTCGCCACCATCGCCCTCGTGCTTTTCTGCGTATTCGTTGCCACTTGGGCGGGCGGCTTTTTTTTCGCGATTTCGCTGGCTTCGGGCACCTGGTGGGATGGTTTGCTTTACCCCGCGACAGTGGTTCCCATAGCGGGCTTGGCGTGGCTGCTGGTCTTGCTGGGAGTTCCGGCCCGGCGGAACGGCTCCCGTTTCAGGCGTGACCTGATTCTGGCCGTTATTGCAAGCATGCCCGCATCGCTTGAAGCCCTCCTTTTTTTAATCAATCTGTTCGGAATTCTGCTGGGGATGTTGCGATGATTTCGGATCAGGGCTGTCCACGATATGACCCACCCATTGGTGCATCCGGGGCTTGCCGGCGTGCTTTCACACCGCCGGTCGGCTTCTGGCTCGTACTTTTCGGCCCAGCGCTTGGCTTTCCAACCTTCACTGCCACGCTCCTCCTTGGCCAGGATCAATCAGCCCAGGCTCTGGCTCCCGGGGGATGGCGTGCTCGAGGAATTCTCCAGATCCACGATGGACTTGTTCATGACAAATATCGTACCTCTTGAGCGACGTTGTGCAAAGTGGGGCGCTCCGGGGTGGGGCGACCTCCACGGGCAGAGTTAAAAAAACAGGGCAACCTCATCTATGGCGGTATCCAGGGAGTCATCGGCAAGAGTCAGCAGGTGG
>JABEVA010000397.1 GCA_013044065.1 Phycisphaerae bacterium | reverse complement strand
CCGTATGCGTTAATGTACGCACGTACGGGTCTGCGGGAGCCCTGGGCAGGCAACTGCCCGGGGCCACCCAGACAGAATTCAGGAGGTTTGGCGCGCTGCGCAGGTGGAGATCTGTCGCTGCTGCGACGGGGCAAGGAGGCCAAGAGAGCCAAGAGGGCCAAGAGGGCCAAGTCATTTTTTTTTACCCACCTCATTTTTTGGGGTCAGGCGCGCAACATGGGCGCGGATTCGAAATCCTTTTTTTGGCAGTGCGCCTTTGGTGGCTTCGACGGGGCCATTGGTGACGCACGTATTTACATGTCAATGATCGCAGGCGGTTGTACGCCAGCGGTCAGGCGGAACGGGGCTTGGCTGCGCTGGGCAGGTGGGCCTTCCATCGGGAGTTCCGCTTGATTTAATGATAGGCGGGGTATGGGGGGGGATAATGGCGCGCAGCGCGAGACGGGAGCAACGCTGCGCGCGAACAGGTGAGCAGGTGAACAGGTGAGCTCAAGGCACACGGCGCAATCAACGCTGGGTGCGTGAAGGGCTTTGGGGAAATGATGGGGTGTGTCCAAAAATCTTTGCGCCGCGTGAAGAATTTGCAGAGTTGTGGCATCGTGTGTCAAACCGTGAAGGTGCCGTCAGAACGCCCATGTGGCAAGCGGCACGCGTGCTGAATCGGAGGGATGCTGTGGCCACAGAGCCACGGCAAACCTACGGGGTACGGACTAGGCGACCGGCCACGGGCCAATCCCCCAAGAGGGAAAGATCTGCAACGCCGGGAAGAACTTGGGAGGGAGACGCAAGAACCTCTCTCCAAGGATTTCACCGCAGATCCGCCGCACCCTTTTTGGTTCCGGCGAAGCCGGCTTAGGTCAAAGCACAGGTAATTCTACCCCCCTTGGGACGACGTTAGGGCAAATCCGGCTCTGGGCAACAACGCAGCGTCTTTGAATTCCTTTACCAAACCATCAGCAATCACTTCGCGGGAAAACCCACACCCTCGCTGCTTCCTTCAGGCCCGTAAACGGCTGCAAAAAATTCAACAGAATCGATTTCCGCACCGCCTCCGTCATCTGCGCAATTCTCGGGGTTTTCATCACCGCCGTCCCCACGCCCTTTGCGCAGTGCGGAAACCTGCTACAATTACGGTCTTGGGTCAATGAAACTTAAATTCAGATAAAAAGGACAGAATGGACATGACGGCCACGGCGGATATTTTTGATTTTACCATTATTGGCGGCGGACCGGTGGGACTTTTCGCTGCCTATTATGCGGGTTTGCGGCAAATGCGCACCAAAATAATCGATTCGCTGGATCAGCTTGGCGGGCAATTGGCGGCTTTGTATCCGGAAAAGTTTATCTATGATGTCGCAGGTTTTCCCAAGGTCATCGCCCGGGATCTGGTTAAAGGCCTGATCGAGCAGGGCTTACAATATGGTGCCGAGGTGCATCTATCCGAAACGCTCAAGGGCTTGCAGCGTGATGAAATTCACGATTGTTGGCGGCTTTCGTCGGATCGGGCCGAACATTATAGCAAAACATTGCTGATTGCCGCCGGATCGGGGGCTTTTCAACCTAGAAAAGTCCCCGTGGCATCGGCGACCGCGTGGGAGGGGCGTGGGGTGTATTACTCGGTCAAATCGAAGGACGATTTTGCGGGGAAGCGGCTTTTAATCATCGGCGGGGGCGATTCCGCGCTGGACTGGGCTATGAATTTGCACGGTGTGGCGGGGCAGATCACCATCATACACCGCCGAAACCAGTTTCGAGCTCATGAAGAGAGCGTCAAGAGAGTTTTAAGCGGTGGAACGCCAATTTTGACCTTTTGGGAATTAAAAGACGTGGTTTGTGCCGATAATAAGATCACGGGCGCTCTTATCGTCAATAACCAGACGCAAGAACAGCGAACGCTGCCCGTAGATGCGATTCTGGTGCAGGTGGGCTTTATCAGTTCGCTGGGCGCTATTAAGGACTGGCCGATCGAGATTAAAGGCAATTCCATTATGGTTAATTCACAGATGCAGACCAACCAGAAAGGGATTTTTGCCGCGGGTGATGTCGTCGGCTTTGATGGTAAATTAAAGCTTATTGTTACTGGGTTTGGCGAGGCTGCTACCGCGGCAAATTTCGCAAAGGCCTTGATCGATCCGCACTCTCGAGCGTTTCCAGGCCATTCCAGCGAAATGAGCCCGCAAACTGTCACCACGGTTAATTAGGAGATTTTAGAAACTACCAGGTCTTTGGTACCTTTGGCTAAAGGGTAGGGCTGGCCTCAAGGTCAGTTAGGATTATAATAGGGTTGCATGACCCTATGGTTACAGAGTAAGGTAGGGGCCTTGTGGCAGCGGGTGGAATTTCCCCTACTGGAAGGGCGGGATCGACCTGCGTTGCATATAATTAGCCGGTGCGGTTCCAGCGTAGTGAGCAAGACGGAGAAAAAAATAGCTATGGTAATGACCGTTGCATGGATCGCGTGATGCGACAGGTGTGGATTTGAAGTTTTCGGGGTTAACTACTTTCAAGGTATTTGGCGTGGCGGCTTTGGCCATCTCGCTGGTATCTATTTGGCCGGGCTGTAAGGACAGCTCCGCAACGACGGGTGCAACTTCACCCCACACCCGTGGCGACTACGTAACCGCCATTTATGCGTTGCCGGAGCCGCATGCTAAATTACTGGTCAATCCTGTTACCAGCCCGGTCTGGCAAGCTATGACGTGGCGAAAGCTCACCTGCGCTCCAGGACATTCGCGGATTTATGGGGGCACCCGCGTGGCCACGGCGATGCGCCATGGTGCGTTGTATGCCGCGTTTATATGCAGTGGTGACGGCTTGTGGTTTCAGGCCCACGCCCACCGCGCGGAGCTCTGGCGACATGATGCTGCAGAATTGTGGTTGGATACCTCCCAGGCGCAAAATGGAACTAATTTTCTGGAAATTGTCATGGCTCCCAATGGTCGGACCTATGAATGTTGGCATCGTGCGGTCGCTCCACCCCAACCGCGTGCCAACGGCAAAATCAACTTTGCCTATCCTTTCAGCTTGATCCCGTGTCAGATTTCCGGACTGACTGTTTTGCCGGGCCGTGGCACCTTTCGTGGCCAGAGTGTGTGGACGCTGGTGGTGAAAGTTCCGTTGGCCCATTTGCCCAGGCCCTTGCGGGTGGTTTCACCCCAACCCCAAGTCGGTACCAAATTCCGCATGAACCTCATTCGTTATGACTGGCATCCGGCGGGTGGAAAACGCCGTCTGGTGCAGTACAATCTTTTTCCGGTAGCCACAGCCTGTCAGGCCTTTGCACCCTATCGCATGGGTGCCGTGGTGATTGGCTCCGGCCAAGCCATGAACAATGTGGCGCTGCGATTCAGGTACGGGACCGGGCGAAAATAACTTCACGCTTTCCGGCGGGTCCGTTTGGCCGCTGGCTTCGTTGCTGGCTGCTTACAGACCCACTGGCAGGGTACGCGCCCGTCACGCCTCGCCAGCGGCCAAAATTTCGGACAGAGCTTCAGCGCCGTAAAACACAAATTTATTTTTGCGAGGTCCCCAAGTAATTTACATGCAGGTCACGACGGTGGGTGGATGTCATCGCGGCTGATGGAAGTTCGCTGTTGGCGTCGTGCCATCCGGTGTGGCCATCACCTGCGACAATGACAGACCGGGTTGGCTGTTCCGGATGCGTGGCCCACAGGGCCGGGGCGGGAAAATAAAATTGTCCGCCCGGAGTTCCGCTTGGACTCTTGGGCACATGGTCTGGGCGCAAGTGGCCGTGGTTGCCCCAGCACCAAGATTGTCCTTATAATTGTCTTATCCTGACGCGGTGCCAAGGTCGGCTATGGACAGATAGGAATTGAAAAATTCATGGCTTTTGATGTGCAATCGTTGATGCCCCGGTTGGATGCTCCGGCTTGTTACCAGCCGTCGTTTGATATCCACGCCATTGTCGCCGGCGCACAGCGCATGACAGATGTCCAGTTTCTGGAACTTTATCATCATGCTTCCCTGCCGGATTTGGGCCGGTGGGCATTTGCCGCAGCGTCGCGGCGGCATCCGGAAGACTACCGCACCTATGTCATCGACCGAAACATCAACTATACCAACATCTGTACGGCCCGCTGTACGTTTTGCGCCTTTAAGCGTAACGATCCCGGTGCCGCCGATGCCTATACCTTGGATCGCGAAGCGATTTATCAGAAAATCCGTGAACTAATCGCCCTGGGCGGCACGCAGATTCTCATGCAGGGAGGCATGAATCCAGCATTGCCGCTGAGCTATTACCAGGATTTGCTGCAAGGTATTCAGCAGCATTTTCCGGCGGTGCACATACACGCCTTTAGTCCGCCGGAGTTCGTGGAATTCTCCCGATTTTTCAATCTGCCTGTACCAACGCTGCTGGCGAAATTCCAGGAGTGGGGCTTGGCGACCGTGCCGGGCGGTGGTGGAGAGATATTTTCCCATCGCGTGCGCAGCCGGATCGGGCCGGGAAAATGCTCGGGCGAAGATTGGCTGGATGTGATGAGTGCGGCCCATCGTCTGGGCATGTATACCAGCGCCACGATGTTGATCGGCCACATCGAAACCATTGAAGATCGGCTGGACCATCTCGCCCGGCTGCGGCAGCGGCAGGACTGGGCCTTGGCCCATGCTCCGGCTCATTACACCGCCTTTATTCATTGGACCTATCAGCCGGACAATACGCCTTTGGACCGCAAACGCAAGTGGACACCGGATTCCGGCAAGCCTTTTGAGTTTGACGACGGCCGAACCGTGCGTCTGGCCGACGCCCACGAATACCTGCGGATGTTGGCTTTGGCCCGGCTCTACCTGGATAATTTCACCAACATGCAAAGCAGTTGGGTGACGATGGGGCCGAAGATTGGACAGTTGGCACTGTTTTTCGGGGCCAACGACATGGGATCGGTGATGATGGAGGAAAATGTGGTCAGCAGCGCGGGAACCACGTATTGTCTTGGCCAGGAACAGATTTGCCGCCTGATCCGCGACGCCGGCTGGATTCCCGCACAACGCAATCAATATTACCATGTCTTGCGGCGACATGATGGGACGGATTCGCCGGATTTGCGCCCGCGGAAGGCGGCAACCTTCCCGCTTCGACAGCATAAAATTACACCCCAGGAAGCGGAGGCCTACCGGGCGATGCGTTTGAAAACGGATTCCCCAGGGGTTAAATCCGCTCTCAGCCCTACGTAGCGCAGCCGTGGACTGCAAAATCGCCGAAAAAATACACCGGCGACTCCCTCCTCCGCCGCGTCTGCCGACCGTTAAGCGCTGCTCCGGTGATTGCGACGCCCCTGGGCGGGTGATATAAAAAAGTTCGACGTCGGCGGGAGGTTTGCCAAATGAATCGACAAATATATCTGGATATCGCCGCCCAGGGCGCACGCGTGCCCGTGGGAGCCGATCTGGTACTGCGCCAGCGTGCGGACCCTGAGGCCATTGTGCTCGATGGTCGGCGGTTGGCCGAGGTGTGGATGCAGGCGGCGGATACGTATCACACGTCGTTGGCTTTTCCGGTGATGGACTTACTGCTGGAAAAGGCGGCCTTGTTAAGCCTGCTTGAAATCACCGAAGATGCCCAGACTTTTCATTTTCAGGCCGGTTCTGATGCCGGGCTGGTGGCGCGCCTGCAATCTCATCTGGCCAGACCCTTGCCGCCGCGTATGCAGGCGCATGTGGAGGCGATCCGGATGATCGCCCAACGCGGGCCGGGCCGGTACATCCCGATGGGTATGAGCATTGGCCCCGTGAGTCTGATGACCAAGCTGCTGGCGGACCCGATTACGCCGTTGTTTATGGCCGGTAGCGGTACTACGGCCAGGGATGATGAAGATGTCCGGATGTTGGACGTGGTTAGCGAATTGGCCGTGCTGATGGTGCTCCGGTATGTACAGGCTCAGATAGATGCCGGCGCAGTGGCGGTGTTTATTGCCGAGCCGGCGGCCAATCTGGCATATTTTTCACCCCGGCAGATTGAGGGTGGCAGCGATGTATGGCACCGCTACGTGATGATGGGCAACCGTCGGATTGCGGATTTACTCCAGCAGCATGGGGCTGATCTTATTTTTCACTGCTGTGGCGAATTGACTGATGCAATGGTGAAAAGCTTTGGCAGCTTAAATCCAGTCGTTCTTAGCTTGGGATCCTCCCGCAAACTCTGGGAGGATGCGGCGTTGGTGCCCGCAGATACCGTGCTCTATGGAAATTTACCCACCAAGTTGTTTTATTCCGATGAAACAATGCCTGGCGAAAAGGTCGCCGATATGACTTGTGAACTATTGCAAAAGATGCGCCTGGCCAATCATCCATTTATTCTGGGCAGCGAATGTGACGTGCTAAGCGTGCCCGGCAGCGAAGCGACAATACAACGGAAAATTAATGTGATGCTGCACTGTTCCTGTGCGTAAGCGCCTACGGCAATATCGGAATAAACCAGCGGGTGATCGGATATTGCATGGCCGATTGCAGAGAGTACGTGCCGCCACCTGGGGCCGATGGGGCGTTGTTGAATTCCACCGCAGGCACACTCTCCACACTGCCATCCAGGAAGCCCACGTTGCCTTGGCCATTATGGCGGGAACTTAAATGATCGCCTCCATTAAATGCCGGCGGGTCCAGAACTTCATCATTGAAGGGCGAAAGCAGGGCGGATTCTTCAATAAACACTGCAAATCGGTTGTTTTGAATGGCGTCGGCCCGCAGTGGATAGGTCCACGGCGTGGAAGGATCGCCGCCGGATGCGGTCGGTGGATAAATGGTGGCCAGAGTGGCGGACTGGGAGT
The DNA here is from genome assembly GCA_013044065.1 of Phycisphaerae bacterium. Classification (GTDB taxonomy): domain Bacteria; phylum Planctomycetota; class Phycisphaerae; order WQYP01; family WQYP01; genus JABEVA01. The sequence goes on along the minus strand of JABEVA010000397.1, from coordinate 238 downwards.
TGACCAGAGAATTAACCGAATAGCTCCAATAACCGCCGGTGGCGGATGGCCCAACGTTAACTTCGCCGCAGCCAGGAAGGGCACTTGAGCCCATGGTCAATGCGTTAGTGGAACTGCGATTGCCCATATCATCCGGGCACATAAATATCTTGGCGTATTGCGGATTGAGCGGTGGGGGGCTGCCCGGTACGGGCGTGGTGGACGTGGGAGAAATCGTGTAGGGCATAGCGGTGCTCAT
>JABEVA010000396.1 GCA_013044065.1 Phycisphaerae bacterium | reverse complement strand
TGCTTCGGGCAACGTGGTGCAAACCATTGATACGTTGGGGCCGGTGACCTCGACCACGTATGATTCGGTCGGCAATGCGATTGCGCTGACGGACTCTGGTCCGAGTTCCAGCACCACCACTGTGTATGATTCTTCGGGCAACGTGGTGCAAACCATTGATACGTTGGGGCCGGTGACCTCGACCACGTATGATTCGGTCGGCAATGCGATTGTGCTGACGGACTCCGGTCCGAATTCCAGCACCACCACTGTGTATGATTCTGCAGGCAACGTGGTGGAAAGCATTGATACGTTGGGGCCGGTGACCTCGACCACGTATGATTCTGTCGGCAATGAGCTTATTTTAACCGATTCAGGCGCAAGTTCCAGCACCACCAATGTTTACGATGCTTCGGGCAAGGTAGTGCAAACCATTGATACGCTGGGGCCGGTGACCTCGACCACGTATGATTCTGTCGGCAATGCGATTGCGCTGACGGGCTCCGGTCCGAGTTCCAGCACCACCAATGTTTACGATGCTTCGGGCAATGTGGTGGAAAGCATCGACTCGCCGGGGACAGCCACGACGACGGCATACGACTCGGCGGGCAATATTCTCTCTGTTACCACGGTCGAGCCGCTGTCGCCATCGACGACCTATCTTTACGACGCGGCCGGTAATCTGCTTGGGCAGGTCAGCACGCCGGGTCAGGCGAGCTTGTCAATTTTTAACCCGGCAGCCAATCAGTTGTGGATAACAGTTACGCCGGAGCCGAATGCACTGGCCCTTTTGGCGCTGGGCGGCGTGCTGATTCTGAGATGCCGACGGCGGATTACGTAGGCCTTAGCGGATGCTCTGGGGTATGAAGATGATGCAACCTGCCACCATGGGTTCGCGATTCAAGGCAACCATGCCGCACCAATGTGGTGCCGACCAACGGGAAAATTGCGCGCAGTGTCCGCTGGCGGGTTCCGCCATGCCTTGCGCGAATTACCAGGCCATCATCGCGCAATGCCTTGGGCGTATAAGGCGCTGGCAGGTTCCGCCCAACTGGTCGAAACCGCAATGGCTGGAAGAATCGCAGGCCCAGGCGCAGGCTGAAGTGGTTGTGGCGCTGGCTACCGGGTCGGCCGCCGCTGTCAATGCCGGCACACCTCAACTGGCCAGCCGAATTCTCAACAGTGTACTCAAACGCTACCGCCAGGAATGGTCTTTTGCCCGGCACTGCGGGCACACCATGAGCTTCGAACCAGGCACCGCGAATAGGGAGGCGTTGGAAGATTCGCCAGCGCTATGCCCTTTGGAGGAGGCGTTGGCCTGCTTGCCGGAGTCGGATAGGGCGCTCATGAAGGCACTTTACTGGGACCGCCGCAGTGAAGCGCAGGCGGCCACGGATTTAGGGGTCAGCCAGCAGGCGGTGAGCAAACGCAAGCGGCGGGTTCTTGCGCGGTTGGCGGTCATTTTGCGAAATTTAGAATAATTTTAGGATCCTGGTTGTAAAAGTCAAGGGCCGTGCAATTAACTTTATTAGGTGAGCCAGCTGGTGCGTCGGCGAACGGTTTCAGCGGGTGTGGCAATTTTTCCGGGCAGCCGAGAGGATTTACCCATATTGCGGCCTGTTGACGAAGCCGAGACATGTAATTTATTGGGCAGAAATGGGTGGGGACACCCGCGATCCCAGGGCCGCCCGGAAAAATTGCCACGCCCATCCGAAAATAATTTGCGTTGGGGCCTTGGCATCGATGTTGCCGGGTATTATATTTGGGTTTCGGTTTTCTTTATAAGGAGTATCGATCATGGGTAGTCAAAGCCCGTATCTTGGGATGGGGCCGCGGGTGGGCGCGGCGGCCACATTGGTGGTCGGAATTGCCATGGCTGCGGTAGTTGGGCCGTGCCGGGGCAACTTAGCCCCTGCGGAATACGCCTATCAGATTCCAAATAGCACGGGTGCCGGCCAAACGGGTTTGGATATTGTGCTTGCCGGCGATCAGACCGGAAATTTAAGCACCTACGAGAATACCATGGGAAGCCCATCATCGAGTGCTGGCTACAGCTCCGGATCGACGACAATCTCCTATTCCGGCTCGGCGGTGGCTGACTCCGCTGAGGCGACGTTCGGTTTTTCATGGTCGGGCACATCCGCGCCGGATATTACCGACGCCTACTGGGCGGGCGCTAGCAGCGCCAATATCCCGCTGTTGGAAACGATCGGTGCGGGCAGCTCCGGCACCGAATACGCGGTAGTTTCCATTGATCCATCCAGTATGGACCTGATCTTTTCCCTGGACACCACGCCGAACTGGGATAATCGATGGTCGGCCAATAATGGTTCAATTGATCTTTCCAACGCGGAATATTACGACAGTCCTTCGCAGATTCCGCTGGACCAATTGGACAGCACCGACTTGGCGAACAAACCGTGGCAACCGATTCCCGGTATTCCGAACGGAACCACCATTCAGAACGGCAGCTCCATTAACGAACCCTTGCCGGAACCGGCAACGCTTGGTCTGCTGGCGTTGGGTGGGATGGGGATTTTGGCCCGGCGGCGAATGTCTTCGCCAAGGGCGTAGGCGTTGGTGGTTGTCTTTGAAATAAGCGTGGGTATCGCGGAGACGGCGCTTAATTATTCCTCCGCAGTGCTGTGCGGCATGGTGGATTTTATGGAATAGATGTTTCTGTAGAAGGAGTTCGTATCATGAGTAGTTACACGATGGATCGCCGCACCTCGCGGCAACAACGGGCCTTCCCGGCGGGTGTGGGAACGAGCTGGCGGCCAGGTCGGACAGGCCTCATTAGAGCCTTCCGTCTTTTGGGGCTTGCGGGAGCGGCATTGTTCTTGGTCGGTTCTCAAGCGATGGCCAACGTGATCACAGTCGACGAAATTGCTCCCGCAGTGTTCCCGGGCAACTTTGGCACCCTGAGCCAGTTTAATGTTGGCCCCAACAGCACGACGGATCCAGGCGTGAACCAGTATTGCGCGCCAACCGCGACCATGAACTCGTTTACGTTCCTCCAGAACAAGTATCCGAGCGTCTATGGGCTTGATAAGAACGGAAATCCCATCTTGGAAGGTGGGCAGGGGAGTTGGCTGGCTGCGGCGCAGTTGCTGGCGGGACCAAATTACATGAATACCAACCAGAACACCGGAACAACCGATACCAACTGGGTGGCGGGCAAAGTCAATTATCTAAACGCCTTTGCTCCAGGCAAAACAACATTTGCGGGGATGGACTCGGCCGCAACCAATCCCCGCCCGGCTTGGGACCAGAATGCAAATCCCACGGTAAACTTTATGTTGCAGCAGTTACGGGCCGGTGAAGACATAGAGATCGGCATTAGCGCGCCGGGGCATGTTCTGACCCTGACGGGCCTGACGTGGAACGACGCTAACAATGATGGAGTCTTCGACGCGGGTGATACGCTCACGCTTAACACCATTGACCCAGCCAACCCGGGTGCTAACACCGCGCTGACGCTCACGCCTGGTAATCCCATGACGATCAGTGGTGGAGCTTACAATGGGTTGGTGGTCGACGCGGCGCTTGCGGAAAGTCCCGTGCCGGAACCGGCGACTATCGTGCTATTCTTGATCGGTGGGTTGGCCCTGCTGGCCCGTCGCCGGACCGCGGCCTGACGGAGCGGATGTGAGGCCGCCTGAAGCTTAGCTTGGCCGCATGTGGAGCCGGTAGTGAGGAATTGGGTGTTCCGTCTCGCTGACGTTCCAAATAATGGCGGGCACGACACGCGCACCTGCAGTTGTTAGATATTCCGCTGCGATGTCGTGTGGCATGGCGGATGTTTGCAATAAAAGTTTCTTTAGAAGGAGTACCTATCATGCATTCTTTCAAGCAAACACCCGCGTGGCGGCGAGGAATTGTTCTGGTGGCGGCGGTGGCCGCAGTGGGGTCGGCGGTGTCGCATGTGGCCGCGGTTCTTACCTCAGTAAGCGAGCCTGACAACTTGTTCGGCCATTTTGATCAGAACGCCACCAATAACGGGCAATCTCCGACAAACGGCGGCACCTTTCTGATAACGCCAACCAATCCGGGTGTTTCCGCCATGGGCCCCGCGGCTTGCGCGCCCACCTCCGCGGCTAATTCTTTTATCTATTTACAGAATAAATCCAACTTAAGCCCGCTGCTGAACCTTGGAAGCCCGTATACGTCGATCAGTTCCTTGGCTTCGGGCACCTACATGGGCACCACGCCGGCAACGGCCAATGCCCGATCCCAAACCGGTTATAGCGGAGGCGGAACCTACCCCAACGATTTCATCCTCGGAAAGGAAAAGTATTTGCAGAACCTTCCCGGCGGCATTACCGGGCCGGGCGGGCAGAAGTATGCGATCCAAACGGTTGGCGAAGTCGCGGGGAAATACAGCAGTAGCGCAGCCTACGCCGGAGGGCCGGCATTTACACAGGCACCCAACGGCCCTTGGATTGGTGGTGTGCAAAACCAGGCCCCAACCGCAGCGTTCCTGCAACAGCAATTGGCTGCCGGCGAGGATGTGGAGCTTTTTTTCGTTTGGGGTACGAATGGTAAACTGAGCACCAACGGTGGCCATGTGGTGACGCTTACCGGGATCGAGTTCGACCCGTCTGGGAACCCCACGGCGCTGAGCTTTATTGATCCGACCAATAGCACCAATGCTGGCACGGTTACCAATCCGAATTATCAGATACAGTACGGTTCTGGCGACGCGCCTGATCTTACCACCACGTCTCTGACGACGGTGGGGAGCGGTGCCTACGCCGGGTATCTTCAGTTCAGCTATCAGGGCGGTGCCTCCGGCGTTACGAGTGATGACAATCCGGCCAACGCTACATCCGGTCTCCTGGTGGGCGCGGTGGCCGAAAGTCCGGTTGCCATTCCCGAACCGGCGACGATGGCCCTGCTGTCCCTCGGTGGCTTGGCGTTACTGGTGCGTCGGCGTGCTCCCGCGTGACTGTGGTTTTCGCCTGCGTCGAGCATCGCCAAATGTGGACGGCGGTCCGGCCTAAAATTGTGACGATCCCGTTCTGGCGGTTATCGCTGGGGTGGGATCCATCACTTGCACGGCGATCGGGATATTCCCGATCGCCGCTGCCGTGTTTGGATGATGGTGGGCCAGGTGGCGGAGGCGGTTGGCGTTCGGGGAGTTACCATGGGCGAGGGGTATGGTTATGTGGTGGTGCGGCCCAGCGCCTATGGCTGAAGTTTGGCCAGATAGATGGCGATGGCGATGCCGATGGTGGCCATAATCAGGGCGATATAAAAAGCCAGTGGAGATTGAGGTTTGGTTGGAGCTTCACCGCGTTGCAGCATGGCCATGAGGTTGCGGTTACGAATGGCGGAAAATACATTCACGCCCACGCCCACCAGCACCAGGCAAACTCCGATCCAAAGGGAATAAGACGTGCCGCGAGGCGCGGGCATGTGGAGGTTTTGGATTTCCGCCAGGCGGCGCAAAAACAGCCCGAATTTGGCCACAACAAACCCGAATCCCATCAGGGCCAGTCCGGTGCGAATCCAGGCCAGCATGGTGCGCTCGGCGGACATTTGGGTGTTGAGATCGGGCGGTTTGTGATTTTGATCGGGCATAAATCTCTACATCCAAAGGGATCAAACATGGGTATGATACCGTAAACAGGGGGCCGGAGACACAATGGGCTTGACGGGGCACACCCGCGGCAAGTCCTTTAGTGAAAATCACGGGAGCCGCTGGGGATGCCAGTCTGGGCCGAGTCGGAGGAAGGTGGATGGGTCGCCAGATCTTGGGCGTGGGTTACCAGTACATGCACCACCTGATCCTGGCGTTGCAATTTACCCCAGGCAATCAGGCCGACGCTGCTGCGTATGGCGTTGCGGAATCGCCGGTAAATGTGGGGGCGAATAATCAAATTGGCGGTACCGGTTTCGTCTTCCAGAGTTACAAACAAAATACCTTTGGCTGTTTGGGGGCGTTGTCGTACCAGCACCAGCCCGGCCACGCCGACGGTGATGGCGTGCGGGCTTATGGCGGGATCAGTCAAGGCGGATATGGGCAAGATTCGCATATCCGCAAGCGTAGAGCGGATAAAAAATAAAGGATGATTTTTCAGGGACAGGCCCATATTGCGGTAATCGCTAACCACCTGTTCCGATGAAGGGATCCGCGGCAGTGCGGATACCGCGGTGGAATCGACCGGCGGAGCGGCGGCGGGGGAGTCAAACAGAGGCAGTGGAGCATCATGCATCGCCCCGATGCACCAGAGCGCCTTTTGACGGGTCAGGCCCAGGGAACCCAAAGCATCCGCCTGGGCCAGGCGACGAAGATCGGCCAAAGACACTCCCGGCACGGTAAGAATGCTGCGCAGGGTGGTAAAGGAGCCGTTGAGGTTACGTGCATGCACAATGGACCGGGCCGCACGGCGATGGATGGAATAAATCATGCAAAAGCCCAGTCGCAAAGCCAGGGGATGGTTCGGCGGCGCTGTCGGCGGGGTCGGGGAAGGTTGCTCCGGGAGGTCAGGTTGACAAAGGGGCCAAGCTTCCAGGGTGCAATCCCATTGGGAAAAATTGACATCCACAGGCAGAACCATCACGCCGTGGGCGCGAACATCGCGGATAATCTGGGCCGGCTGATAAAACCCCATGGGCTGGCTGTTGAGCAAAGCGGCGGCGAAAGCCGCGGGATGCAGGCATTTCAACCATGCGGATACGTATACCAACAGCGCAAATGAAGCGGCGTGCGATTCAGGAAAGCCATATTCGCCAAAGCCTTGGATCTGCCCAACGCATTGCCGGGCGAAATCCGGCGTGTAACCGTTGGCGAGCAGGCCTTGAATGAATGGATCGGCCAATGATTGCAGTTGGCCACTGCGGCGTTTCCAGGCGGCCATGCCGCGGCGCAAGGCATCGGCCTGGCCGGCGGAAAAACCCGCCGCCACCATCGCCAGTCGCATCACCTGTTCCTGAAACAGCGGTACTCCCAAAGTGCGTTCCAGCACTTGCCGCACGGCCAGGCTGGGGTAGCTTACGGGCTGCTCACCTTGACGCCGCCGCAGGTAAGGATGAACCATGCCGCCCTGAATGGGGCCGGGGCGGATAATGGCCACTTCAATGACCAGGTCGTAATAACAACGGGGTTTCAACCGCGGCAGCATGGCCATTTGGGCCCGTGATTCCACCTGAAAAACGCCCAGGGAATCGGCCCGGCACAGCATGTCGTATAC
>JABEVA010000395.1 GCA_013044065.1 Phycisphaerae bacterium | reverse complement strand
TTACCATTCTGGTGCGGCACCATGCGGATGAACGTTTTGCGGGCGGTGCCCATTTGGCGCCTGGCGCTGCCCAGTTGCCGATGCGGCCGGCTCCGGGCTAAATCGCCGGCCGGGCGCAGGCGGCGTACGGGACAGGTGCGCAATATTGGTCAGGCTTTTGAGGCAAGAACAGGTATACGGAGATCAAATGAAAAGCAGGAAGATCGGTCCATGGTTGGTATGCATCACCGGGGTTTTGTGGCTGCAATCAGTGGTGTGGGCAGTGCATCCGGTGACGTGGCGGTTTAACAGTGAAAAGGCGTATTCCACCGGCACATTTACGGCCACGGAAGTAAACAACTACGGACAACTTTTTCTCGGGCGTACTGCGGTGAAGCTGGTGAAAAAGCCAACCTTTGGTTTTGTCAATACCATGGTTCAAACCAAAAATGGAGATATATTTTGGGGCAGCTCAGCCCCGGGCAAGGTTTGGGTATACGCGGCGGGCAAAGCCCGGGCGTACTACAATCTGCCGGGGACTGGTCGGCAGGTGTTGTCGCTGGCGGTAGGGGAGCGGGGCCATCTGTTGGCGGGAATTTCCGGTCCGGGGCCGGCGAGGCTGGTAAGGCTGACACAAAATGCGGGTGGAAAAGTTGTGGCGCAGAGCCTATTTCATCGGATGGGCATCAAATATATCTGGGCCATTCATGTCAATACCAATGGAAGCATTTATCTGGCCACCGGTCCGACCGGAGAGCTTTGGAAGATCAGTCGGGCCGGTAAGGCGTCTTTGGTGTTGAAAACCGGGACGAAGAATATATTGGCGATGGTTCAGGCCCCGCACCAGAACCTGGTGGTGGGAACCGATTCCCCAGGGCTGGTGATTCGGGTGAGCGAAAAAACGGACAAACCTTTTGTGCTGCTATCGGCGGGTGCCGCGGAAATTGATGCGTTGGCGGTGGACCCATCGGGGGACATTTTTGCGGCCACGGCTTCACCTCTGCTGGCGCGGATAGGAGCGGCGGCGCTCAACATGCAAGCTGATCTGGCGGGTATGGGACGACCGGCTCTGGTGCATGGTGGCAAGGTGCTCAATGCCCGGCTGCACAAAGACAAGGGCCATGTTGCACCCAAGCCGGCCAAGGCGCGGCTGGGCCGTTTACCCACGCGATCGCATCCGCTGCCTCTGCCGTTTCCTTCGGTGGGTAATGTCAAGAGTAATGTAGTCTATCAGATTACACCCATGGGGCGAGCGAGTATTTTGCTGCATGTGCCGGATATGATTTTGGCCATGGTGTACCGGGATGGGAAACTGCTGCTGGGGCTGGGCGGCCATGGCCGGCTGTTGGAATACGACCCTTTCACGCAAACGGAAACGCTGGTGACGCGTTTGAAGCAGATGGATATTCTTTCGTTGCTGGCGGGTCGGCACGGCGGGTTGTACCTGGGAACTGCCAATGGGGGGCAGGTGCTGCGGTTATCGGGTAAGGCCGCGGCCAGCGGTACGTATATGAGCCGCGTGCTGGATGCGAAGCTGCCGGCCGACTGGGGGGTGGCGCACTTGCAGGCGGCAATGCCTCCGGGAACGCGTGTGACCATTCGTACACGCAGCGGCAATGTGAAGGCTGCTAAGACGCTGGGGCGTTTCTGGAGCGCGTGGTCGGCGGCAATGCCGGCCAATACATGGAGGAAGATATCCAGTCCAGCGGCGCGGTATCTGCAGTTCAAGATTCATCTCATGGCGAACAAGGCTGGTCAATCGCCGGTGGTTGATGCCGCGGGGCTGGTGTATCAGCAGATCACGGTTCCACCGCAAATTAACACGGTCATGGCGGTGCCAGTGGCGGGGGATCCGCATCTGGTCAAAATTAAATGGTCGGCCACGGATGCCAATGGTGATAGCTTGCAGTATTGCCTGGAGTATAGGCAAAAAGGCATCCCGGTATGGATTGCTCTGGTGAATCATCTGACCGATACGAATTATTTGTTTAAAACCAATTCTGTGCCCAGCGGTAAGTACCGTGTGAAGGTGATTGCCAGCAATGCCGCCGACAACAGCCCGCAGGAGACTTTTGAGGTGGCTCGGGAAACACGTTATTTTGTGGTTGAAAATGCACCACCGGTCATCAGCGGGCTGAAGTCAAACGTGCTGCAGGATCGGAGCGTGGTAGTCACGGGCTTTGTGCACAGTCGGCGGGTACCCGTTGTGGCGGTGGCGTTTCAGGTGGATTCCGGTAAGTACTGGCAACCGGCGGCGGCTTCGGATAAGATATTTGACGCGCCGCTGGAAGGTTTTTCCGCCCGGACCGGAAAACTGGCTGCGGGGCCGCATCGGATTACCATTCGGGCGGTTGATGCCAAGGGCAACAAGACTTATGAATCGGTGCTGGTAACGGTCCATTAGGCGAAACCAACACTCTGCTGGAGAATAAGCGTGCATTACCCCCATAAGATCAGCAATCGCAAACGGGCCAGAAACATTGGTTTTAGGGCCAGGATGAAGACCAAAAAAGGTCGGCAGATGATGAATCGTAAACGCGCGGTGGGTCGATCAGTCAACGTGGTCTAGACGCGGAAGTGCTTGTTTGGTCAGGGCCTGATAGGTTTTTAGATGGTCAGCATGTGCGGCTGCTGTGCAGCGGTGCGGAGCAACTGACGTCGACAGCGGTTCGATGAACGCCCGGTTAGCCCGGCATTCCGACCAGCAGCAACGTACCAAAGGCCAGAGAAATCACCAGCAAAACAAGGATGGCCCAGAGCGGTAAGGATTTCTTGGCGTTGGCCTGCAAATCGGTCGGTTGGACGGAGTCGTGGAGTTCCTTCCATTTTTCCCATGCCGCGAACACCCAGATCAGGGCGCTGCCGAAAAGCAAAACCGTGCCAACATTGCGAATGATCGGAGGGAACGGGACCAAGGCCAGAATATGAGGCGACCACAAGTTATTCAGTGACATCATGTTCATTTACCGCATTTCACCGGTTAGCGCAACTGCCTTCAAGGAGGGTATTGTCGCATGTGCGGTCGTGTTTGTCACCGGTGTTGTGGCTCAGAGTACCGCGATGGCGCGGATTCAGGTCATATAGGCTTTATTTTTCTTACCGCTAAGGTAGCTTTCCATAACACAGCTGCCCAGGTCGTCGGAGGCGCAGTAAAAGGCCACGCCTCGGCAAAGTCGCGTGAGCTGATCCACAAATTCGACCCATTCCATTCCCCAATAGTCCTCAATTAAGGCGAAGGTGGCCACCCGGATTTGCGCCCGGGCGCAAAGTAAGGCTTCCCGCAGGGTGGCCAGGGCTGTTACTTGCTCCGGAGGATATATAAGGTGCAGGATGTCCGCTTCCACATGTGCGGTCGGCTGGCCATCGGTAATGATGAACATCATTTTCTGCTCGGCAGGTCGCGAGGTCAGAATCCGGCGGCCCATTTGCAAGGCCAGTTGCAGGTTGGTGAAGTGCTGATGGGTGCGTGCGGCTTGGGCCAGAGGAATGCGTACGCGAATTTCATAATCGTGGGTGCTGACGGGTTTAGGCATCAGTAAGGGTAATTGCTGTTCGGAAATGCGCGTTGCGGTGCTGTAAAAGCCAACGATATCGATGGTATCCTGTGGATAGCGCTGGCGCACCAGTGCAGTCAAGGCCATGGCCACCTTTTTAGCGGCCAGAAATCGCCCATGACGCATCATGCTTCCGGACATGTCGATTAAAATACAAAGGGAACACGATGTGGTACCCTCTACCAGATGCAATTCGAGATCCCGCTCGTTGAATTGAATGGGCACACCGACAACCCGACTGGTAGAAACATTCCTGGTCATCGCATTGCGCAGCGACTGGTTCATGTCCAGTTCGCTGATAGGATCGCCGAAGGCATAGGGCTTGGTTGACTCGAGCCGATCGTCTCCGGCTCCGGCGGCCAGCGTGGGATGGCCTTCGCGGGAGCCACGCGGTAAATTGGCAAAAATTTCCATCAGGGCCTTGCGCTGCATGCTGCTGATGGCACGGGGGGTCAGCCGCATTCGACCAGCCACTTTTTCCAGCAATCCTTCCTGCATTAATTTTTCAAGTAATTCGGGGTTGGTTTCGTGGAGGCGTTCCAAGGCTTCAAGAGCTTTGTCTCCATAATCAAGGACAAAATCCATAATCTGGTCATAACTAAAAAGGCTATCCGGGTTGGCAAACTCCCGGCCGTCGTATTCACCGTAAATATGTTTCATTGCGCACCTGCCTGCAGCGGTTATGACTTCAGTCTCGTTTGATCTTAGGCGGTCGAGCAGATGGTTGGCAAGTCCTTGGCTGGATCTTAAGCCACGGTGAGTTCGCAGCTTATCGTGGACGCAGCCTGAGCATGTGGTTGTCCGCCACCGACGCTGATTAAAAATATTCCCGGTTCAATGAAGGCGTCGCCGTTGTCACGAAATGCGGCAAGGTGCTCCGGCCCTATATCAAATTTCACGATCCGCCGCTGGCCAGCGCGCATATGCACCCGCTGAAAACCCGCCAGATGATGGCGCGGGACAGGTACGCTGGCCTGGACATCCCGCACGTATAGTTGCACGACTTCATCCCCGGCACGCCGGCCGATGTTCATCACCTGCACCTGCGCCTGGACGGATTGACCGGGGCGGATTTTGTTGCGACTGAGTTTGAGTTGTTCATAGTGGAAGGTGGTATAACTTAGCCCATATCCGAAGGGGTATAAAGGTTCATCAGTCATAAACCGATAAGTGCGTCCGGCCAAGCTGTAATCCTGGAAGGGAGGCAGTTGCGCCAACGACTTGACAAAAGTGACTGGCAGGCGACCGGCCGGGTTATAGCGTCCCCAGAGTACGTCGGCGATAGCCTTGGCTCCGCGCTCGCCGGGGTACCACGCCATGAGAATGGCCGGGATGTTGTCTTTGGCCCAGCCGATTTCAATCGGGCTGCCCCCGGTCAACACCAGAACCACGGGCTTGCCCGTGGCGTGCAGGACTTGCAGAAGCTCCAATTGTCGGCCCGGCAAACCGATACGTATTCTATCGCCACCGCCATCGGCTGCCGCATCACCGGTATCGCCGGATTCCTCTCCTTCCAAGACCGGGGTATAACCCAAAACCGCAATAATTAGATCCGCATCGGGGATGATCCAGTTGAGTTCGCCGGTGTTGATTGGTCGGGATCCCGCAAGGTCACAGCCTTTGACATAATTGACCTGGGTGGCGGCACCGGCGGCTGAAATAATCCCCTCCAGAATGGTTTGTGACTCTCGGGCAAAGCCCGTGTAATTGCCGTAAAGGGCTTCGGGGTTGTGGGCGGTTGGTCCGACCACAGCGATGGAGTTTAATGTGCCTGCCAAAGGCAGGATGGCCGGATCGTTTTTCAACAGCACGATGGATTCCCGGGCCATGGTCAAAGCGGCCTGGCGATGGGCGGCGCAAGCCACGCGACGCAGCGGTACTTTGGCAAAAGGAACCTGTCGCGGTGCGTCGAACATGCCCAGTCGCAGCCGGGCTTCCAGCAGCCGAACAACCGCGCGATCAATTTCAGCTTGGGTGATTAGACCACGTTGCAGGGCATCGCTGAGGTGACGATACGTGACACCACAGTTAAGCTCGCATCCGGCACGCACCGCCATGGCCGCCGAGGCCGCTCCATCCGCCGTGACATGATGGTGGTTGTGAAAATCGCAGATGGCCCCGCAGTCGGAT
>JABEVA010000394.1 GCA_013044065.1 Phycisphaerae bacterium | reverse complement strand
TAAGAAAACCCGCGCCCCGCGTGATTCACTGCCGCCCGAATGGCCCACCTGCACGCGCCCAGGCGGAGCTGGCGGCGGCGGGATCGGCTAGCTTATCAACGCTGGTCTATATGATTTCGCCCTGCTTCACCGCTTTGATGATCGCGGTGGAATCGATACCGGCCGCGGCCATGAGTTCCGCGGGTGTGCCGGAACCGGGCATACCGCAGACGGCGAGCTTCACCACGTGCGGCAGGGCGGATTTGTCGGTGGCGAAGGCTTCCAGCACGGCATCGCCGATGCCGCCTTCCGGCCAGTGATCTTCCACCGTGATGATTCTGCCGCCGGTTTCGGCGGCGGCCTGGCGCAAGGCGGCTTTATCCACGGGTTTCACCGAATACAAGTCGATGAGGCGAACTTTGATACCGGTCTTGGCCAATTCGTCGCAGGCCTTGATGGCTTCATGGACGGTAATGCCCGCGGCCACGACGGTGAGACGGTCCTGGTTGGATTGGCGCAAAACCTTGCTGCCGCCGATGGTAAACTTTTCCGAGGCCGCATAAAGCACGGGCAGTTTTTCGCGTGTGGTGCGTAAATAAGAGATTCCTTTTTGCCCGGCCATCTGGTTTACCAGTTGCACGGTCTGGTTGGGGTCTGAGGGATACAGCACCGTACTTTCAAACACCGCCCGCATCATGGCTAAATCTTCCAAGGCCATTTGCGACGGCCCATCGGCACCAATGCTGACACCCGCGTGGGAGCCGGCCAGGCGGATGGTGGCATTGGAAATGGCAGCCATGCGAATTTGGTCAAATGCCCGGGTCAAGAAAGCGGCAAACGTGGAGGCGAAGGCCTTTTTCCCCAGAACGCCAAAACCAACCGTAGCTCCCAGCAATTGCTGTTCGGAGATAAACATTTCGAAAAACCGATTGGGATAGGCCTTTTTGAATTCGTCGGCATGGGTGGAATTGGAAACCTCGGCATCCAGGACCACCATATCGGTATGTTCACCGCCCAGCGCCACCAGGGCATCGCCATAAGCCTTGCGGGTGGCTTCTTTGGTGCCCAGAGCGTACGCCGGTGCTTTTACGGTCTGCTTGGCCCATAGTTTGGCCGGAGTGGATTCATCCGGCTTGGCTACCGCAACGGTAACGCTGATCGGTGCGCCCAATTCCGCCAGTGCCTTGGTTTGCTCGTCTGCGTTTAAGGCCTTGCCATGCCAACCTTCTTTGTTGGCCAGAAAAGAGACCCCGTGGCCTTTTTCCGTCCGTGCCACCAGACAGGTGGGTTTTTCCGTTTGCCGCAGAGCTTGGGCATAAGCCTGGTCAATTTCGGTCAGATCATGGCCATTGAGTTCAATGGCGTGCCAGCCGAAGGCTCTGGCCCGGGCGGCGTAGGCGGCGCTGTTCCAGCCCAGATCCGTTTCGCCGCGCTGGCCCAGGCGGTTCATATCCACAATGGCAATCAGGCGGTTGAGTTTGTAATGGGAGGCTTTATCAAAGGCTTCCCAGACGGAACCCTCGGCCATTTCGCTATCACCAAGCAAAACCCATACGCGGTACGGCAACTGATCAATGTATTTTCCATTGAGCGCCATGCCCACGCCGATGGGCAACCCCTGGCCCAGCGATCCGGTGGCCACATCCACCCATTGCAACACGTGCGGGTTGGGGTGGCCTTGCAGTGGGCTGCCCATTTTGCGTAGCTGCAGCAACTGTGAATCGGTAATAACCCCCGCCGCTTTGTACATGGAATAGAGCAGCGGGCACGCATGGCCTTTGCTGAAAATGAGCCGGTCGTTATTGGGCTGATGCGGGTTTTGCCAGTCGTACTTGAGGTATCGGCTCATCAACACGGCCATTAAATCCGCCGCGGACATGGAAGATGTAGGATGACCCGACCCGGCCGCGGTGGTGCAGCGGATGGAATCGATCCGCAACTGGGCCCCAAGCTGGCGCAGTGTTTCGTTGGTAATTTCGGGGGATTGGGAAACATTGGTTGGAACGGCCATGCTGAAAACTCCTGTGTCAAAAAGCCACGACCCTTATATTCAGACTCAACTTTAACGGAAAATGGGGATTATTCAAAATAGGCACACCGCGCCGCGGCGTTTGGTTAGGGACCGGGCAAAAGCAACTTCACCCTTTCCGGCTGGTCCTTTTGGCCGCGGGCTTCGTTGCTGGCTCCTTGCAGACCCACTGGCGGGGTATGCGCGCCCGTCACGCCTCGCCAGCAGCCAAAATTTCGGACAGAGCTTCAGCGCCGTAAAACACGAATTTATTTTTGCGCGGTCCCTTATCCACCGCCGTGGCGCGGCGGCAGTTGGTCGCGAATGGCTTTGGCCTGCTGGAGAAACTGGCGAACGGCGGTCTGGTCGTCGTGGCGAAGGGCCCGTTCAAAGCCTTGCAGCAATTGTACCAAGGCCCGAATGGATTTACCGGCGGCGCGGCGATTGGTCAGAAAAATATCCGTCCACATGTCCACATCGCCGGAGGCCACACGGGTGGTATCCATAAAACCTCCGGCCGCGGCGCGGAGCAAATTGGCCGCATCGGCGTGGATCAAGTTGACCAGGGCGGCGGCGGCGGCATGGGGCGTATGGCTGATGGCGGCGACCCAGCGATCGTGGGCTTGGGGCCTGATGCGTAGGGTTCGCATTCCCACCTGCCGCCACATCCATTCCACCCGCTGCGCGGCGAGTTCCAGCCGTCCCGCTTTGCCGGCACAGATAAAACAAACCGCATTGTTGTAAAGATCGAGGCGGGCAAATTCCGGGCCGCGTTTTTCCGACCCGGCCATGGGATGGCTGCCCACAAAACGCGCGGTTCTGGGCAGCAAGTCTCTGGCCCACCGGCACACCTGCCGCTTGGTAGAGCCAACATCGGTGATAATGGTCTGCTCGGCCAAGCCATTGGCAATGGCCCGCAAAATCTCGGGAAACACCCCGATGTTGGTGGCCAGTACAATCAGGTCGCTTTGGGCGGCGGCGGCAGGATTGGTTTGGGCCTCATCTATGGCTCCACGTCGTCGGGCGATGGAGAGTGAAGGCGAACCCACCCGGCCTACGCCGATGATTTTGTCCGCCAGCCGCTGGTGCTTCAAGGCCAAACCCAGCGAGGTTCCCAGCAGGCCCATGCCGATGATGGAAACGCTTTTGAATGGACCTTGTTGGACGGCCTGTTTACCCATGGCGGCAGTGTAATCGATTCTGTTATGGCGCTCCACCGTTGGCGTTGCGGTCATGGTGGCACGGGGTTTTGAGGCGTGGTGAATTCGGTGGGCACATGGGGCCGGGCTGGATACGAGGCGATGCGGTTGCGCCGGATCTGGGATGCGTGCCGCTTCGCCGGTATCACAATCGAGAGCCCAAGCGGATTATGGAGGTTGCGTGAAGGCCACGTAAAGGGTATGATACGGATAGGTCTAATTGGAGAATTCATATGAACAAGTTAACCCTGAGCGTTGACAAGAAAACCGTGCAACTGGCCAAAAAGATCGCGGCCGCCAATGGCGTGAGCGTTTCGAGTATGGTGCGGGGTTTTGTGCATTCGGTGGGTGGCAGTCACAAGCTACCGACCAACATCACCCGGCTGGCCCAGGCGGCGTCGGCGAACAATAGCTCGAAGAAATCAGGCAAACGCTGAATCTCGTCGGCTTGGCCGGTACGTGTTTAATTGTGGTATTTCAGGTACAGGTGGGTGCCCCGGAGAGGTACGGGTTGCTTTTTGCATGCAACCGGGGCTGAGCCTTTAGTGCTTTGTCGCAGCGCCTTGGGGGTTGACGGGGCCAAGAGGCTGCGGGCGCGAAGTGGGAGGACCGCGTATGGGTGAATTCGCCGACGACTAGAGACAACGCCCGGAGCCACTTGGCCTGCGACCGGCTATCTGCGGCGTCGCAGCGGCGCGATGGGTTGACGAACGCGGTTCGTGCCGCCGGCTCTTTGCATCTGACCGATCGCAGACCCATGAAGCCTCCATTGGATCTGTGAGGGACCATTGGCCGGGACGGGCGTCGGGTGACGGGAGCAGACCGGCACACTGCGCGGGGGAAGGGCATGGGGATCCTCAGCCGGGGTGTTTTGCGGTTTTGGCTAAAGATAGACAGCGCTGGAGAGTCGCTCTTTGATGGAATCCGCGGATGACGATCAAAATTCAATCGGCAGGTGATGCCTGTGACGGCCAAGCGGTAGATGGCGGCGTGCGGTTGACGCCTGCCACTTATGCCGATCTGCGCTATGGCATGTTTATACATTACGGACTTTACAGTTTGCTGGGGCGGGGCGAATGGGTGTTGAATCGAGAGCGCATCGCGCTGGGGGAATATCAAAAGCTGGCGGAGGAATTTACGGCGGCAAAGTTTGACCCCGCGGCAATATGCGATCTGGCGGTGCGGGCCGGGATGCGTTACCTGGTCTTCACCACCATGCATCATGATGGCTTTCGGCTCTACCAGACCGAGTTGAGCGACTTTAACTCGGTACGTGCCGCGGCCCGGCGCGACCTGACGGGCGAAATCGTCGCCGCGGCCCGGCAACGCGGTTTGCGCATCGGGCTGTATCACAGCTTGAACAATTGGATGGACCAGCCTGATGCGGCCGCCGCCCTGGAGGACTCCGCCGCTTATCAAATTTTTATGGAGCGCACCCAGCAGCGTCTGGACGAGCTGGTAAGGCGATATCAGCCGATCGACGTTTTGTGGTACGACGGCTGGTGGCCCTTCAACGCGGATCAGTGGCAGGCCCAGGCGATGAACCGGAGAATTGCGGCTATTGAACCGGGTATTTTATTCAATGGTCGCAATGGATTGCCGGGTGACTTCGCCACGCCGGAAGGCCATCTGGGGGCACCCAATCCGTGGCGGCCCTGGGAAGCATGTATCACGCTGAACAACAGTTGGGGGTTTCACCAGGGCGATCACGATTGGAAAACTCCGGGCCAGGTGGTGGATATGCTGGCGACGGTGGCCGCGGGCGGCGGCAATTTGCTGCTCAATGTCGGACCGCGCGGCGATGGTTTGATTCCCCAGCAGACGGTGGATGTTTTGGAGGCGGTGGGGCAATGGCTGGGCCGGTGCGGTGAGTGCATTTTCAATACCGATCGCTTCACCTACGGTCTGCGGCAGCGTGGGGACCACCGCGGCGATTGGTGTCATCATGGTCCGATGACCGCCCGTGGGCACACGCTTTACGTGCTGCTGCGGCGGTGGCCGGGGCGGGAACTGGTTCTGGCGGGTTGGCAGTGCCAGGTACGAGGTGCGAAGCTGCTGGGGGTGAAAGGCGAGGCTGGATTGCGGCTGGTGCAAACGGGCGAGCGTGTGGCGATCCGCGGTTTGCCGGAACATTCGCCCGATCCGGTATGTACGGTGCTGGCGTTGGAATGTGACCGTCCGCCGGTGATGTATTTGGGCGGCGGGATGCGTGTTCCGAAGGTGGACCATCCGCCATACGATCCGTGTCCATCGGATTTGGCGCATGGCTGACGGGCCGGGGCCTGGGTTACGTGGCGGTGGTGGGCTGAATTTTTCGATTTTGCCGCGGATAGGTGTAGAATGGCCGTGATGGGAACGGCTTTGGTGATTGTTGAGGCCTTTTTAATCGCGTGGCTGCTGGCCCGGGCGGTGAATTATTCTTCGCTGAAGGGCTGGCGGCGCAGCGCCGGCCAGCATTGGGCGCTGCGGGCGCGGGAGCTTTACCCGGCCCGTGTGAGTGCGGGTTTAAATACGCTG
>JABEVA010000393.1 GCA_013044065.1 Phycisphaerae bacterium | reverse complement strand
GTGCTGGCCGGACCGGTGGAGGCCGCAGCACTGGAAAAAGACCTGGCTCAGGCCATGGCCACGGGGCAAATTGCGTCGCTGGACGCGGGGCGGCGGCTGGTGGGCAAAACAGCCCAGGTGCGCACGTATCGGCCACGCAGCACCTGACTCCGCAGTAGCGACCACGACCGATTTCACACAAGGATATCCAAAGTATGCTCAAGGGAAAATTGTTACATCCGCAGATTATGCACGCTCTGGGTAGCGCCGGCCATAGCAGCCGAATTTTAATTGCCGACGGCAACTATCCTTTTTCCACGCGCCGTGGGCCTAACGCCCAAATAGTCTATCTGAATCTGGCCCCCGGTCTGGTGACGGTGACGGATGTTCTTGCCGCCCTGATTCACACGGTGGAAATTGAAGCTGCCGCGGTGATGCAGCCCGCAAAGACCGGTCCCTATGCCCTCAAAAGCGATCCGGATATATTTAAGGATTTCGCACACATTTTGGGAGAAAATGGGACCGGCAAACCACACCTTCCGCTGCAACGTCTGGAGCGATTTAAATTTTACCACGAGGCTTCGTCGGCCGATGTCTGTTTAACCATCGCCACCGGCGAGCAGCGCATTTACGCCAACCTGCTGCTGACCATTGGCGTGGTCCGATCGGTGAACTAAATATCCCAACGCCGCTTGCGTTTTCGGTCTGTACCCGCCATAATCTTTTCTCTGGACCGGAGGGTTGTTGGGTCAAGGGCAACCGCAAGTGTACGGGCCATGTTGGTTTGGAGAAACAAAAATGAATAGTGGCTTAAAGCGACTCGTGATGATTTGTGGCCTTAGCGCCGTGCTCTTGGGTCTGACTGCGGCAAAGCATGCCGCTGCGGCCTTGATCCGTATATCCTGTGTCGGTGACAGCATTACCCAAGGCATAGTGCCCAATCCGCAGAAAAATGCCTGGCCGGTGGTGCTGGGCCGTATTCTCGGCCACGGCTATCGATCGATCAACTGCGGCCACAGCGGAGCCACCATGTTGAAAAAGGGCGATTTGCCATACTGGAAGCAGCCCGAATACAAAAAGGCGATCGCGTTCCATCCCAATATTGTGGTGATTATGCTTGGCACCAACGATACCAAGCCATGGAATTGGAACAAGCATGGCCAAGATTTCCTGCGCAATACCGAGACGATGATTCGGGTATTCCAGGCATTGCCGACGCATCCGCGGGTCTACATCTGTTTGCCGCCCAAGGTGGTAAAACCCGCCTACGGCATTAATGAAAAGACCTTGGTTACCGGCGTCATCCCCGCCATTCGCAAGGCGGCCCGGGCAACTCATATCACCATCATCAATGTGTTTGGCGGATTGCCCGGCAAAATGAAATATTATGATCACGATGGTGTACATCCCAATATCAAGGGAGAAGCCATCATGGCCCGAATCATTGCCAAAGTTATCAAGCGTGGACGCTAAATAAGATCTCTGGGAAAAGTGCGAATTTTGATTCGGGAAACGACCTTGGCTTGAGCCGCAACGCCGCGGATCAGGCCCATTCAGGTAAAACAGACTTCTGCTGGTACCTTTGCCGCTGAGCCAATGGTGGCATGGCCCTGTCGCAACACTTCGCTTATGATTACCACCTCGGCCATCCGCCAAAATGACTTGGTGAATTGCCGATACTGGAGCGCTACACCATGGTATCCGAAGATGGTAAAGAACTACGTGCCAACGATCTGGCGGACAGTTTTGCCGGACTTTACGTTTTTCTTCGCCAAAACTGGATGTTTCTGATTTTGATCATCGCCTTGGCCATACTGGCGTTTGAACTTTATAAAATCCACCAGACCAATGTGCTTGATACCCAACGCCAGGCCTGGGCGCAACTTAATGCATATCAGACGCCGCAGGATCTGCAAAAGCACGTGATTGCAAAATTTTCTATCCCTGCGGTGCAGGCGCAGGCTTATGTGAAAATCGGTGATTTTTACCTCGCGCTCGTCAACTTGGGCAATCCGCCCAAAATTGCCGGTGTCACCGCCTCCAAATCACAAGCTCTGCACGGTGCCGCAATGGCTTTTCGTAAGGTTATTCAAAAATTTTCCAACCAGCCGCTGACCTATGCCCGGGCGAAACTCGGCCTGGCCCAGGTAGATGAAGACCGTGGTCAATGGGCCAAGGCCAAAGCCATTTATAAGTCCATGTTGGCAGCCGACGCGTCTCCGGTGGAAAAATCACTGGCCGTACTCATCGAATATCGCCTGCACAGGCTTAACCAATGGGCCCAACCTGTCTTGATCGGTTATGCACCTGCTAAAAAGCCGGCGCTGCCGCGCACCAGCGGTCCTTCGGCAAAACCCGGCGGTAAAATAGCCCCCACGCACGTTCCCCAAACATCCTTAAAACCAACCTCTGCCACCACCCGACCGTGAGACCGCTTATGAGGCCATCCCAACCCGATGCCGGAACAGCCCCCGCGGACTCCAATGCCGGCCTGCTTTCTCAAACCATGGCCAATTTTCTCTCCGCCCTGGCCGCTAAATCACCCGCACCGGGCGGGGGTGCGGCGGCAGCGCTCTCCGGCGCGCTGGCGGCGGCCTTGGCCCGGATGACCATCGAATACACCCTGGGCAAGCCCAAATTTCAATCCGTGCAAGCGGATCTTGCCGCAACCCTGGGCCAACTGACCACCGCCCAGGCGGCATTGCAAGAGTTGATTGAAGAAGACCACGCCGCCTACGAGGCTCTTTCCAAATTGCTTAAACTAGCTCGACCGGAGCGGCAGGCCCGTGCTGAATATCAAACCACGGTGGCCGCCGCCATCGCCATACCGGAATCCGTGGGAACCTTTGCATTGGCGGTGCTGGAATTGTGCCGCCAATTGCTGGATAAGATCAACCCGGTGCTGATTTCTGATCTGGGCATTGCCGCGGAACTCGCCCATGCCACGGTTCATGCCGCGCGGCTCAATGTGCTCATCAACTTGCCCCTGCTGGATCCCCAGCAGGCCGCGCCGCACCGCCAGACCATGGAGGCCCAATGCCAAAAGGCCGACGCCCTCCACGCCCCGATCAAGGCCCATTTCGCGCCGAGCCGCTGACGCATCCAGCCAAAGTTGCCCCAAAGCGGCTCCGCCGATTGGCTTTAGAGGCAATCATCAAAGGGTTTGGCCAGGCGCTTAAAATCGGCTGTGCCCACGTGAACAGTACCCCACGATTCAGAACGGCGTTTCATGTGCTGGCGGTAATCCGCTACGCTGATGGCCATGGTGGAATACCATTTTTCCTGGAAAGCAAATAAGTCCTTGAAAGGCGCATCCTTCGGTTCCTGGGCCCAAGCGTATACAAACACGAACATGGCCACAAAGCTTTCGCCGAAAATCTCCTGCCACTGCCGCAAATCATCAATATCCTCGCGTGTCGCCCAATTGGGCAGCGACACCGACCCGCTTTTCACCCGGCAAGCCCGCCCCTTTACGTCCACCAGCAGCTTGGTTGCCCCCGGTCGATACACCACAAAATCAAAACTCTTGAGCTTGGCATTGCCGAACAAAGATTTCTTGGCTTCATCCACCGCAATGTACGGCAGACCGCGCCGCCGCAAATAATCCTCAAATGCCACCTCGTAATGCGTGGATAACTTTGATCTTGGTCCCATCGGAATCGTGTCCTTCGCTTGCGGCCAACTCAAGCTGGCCAAATAGCCGCGGTACCAGTACCGCTAACCCCGAATCTCCGGACCGGCTTGCTTCAGGGCGGCGTGAACCTGCTCCACAGCCTGGCTCACGGGCACTTCCCGCTCGCTGCGATCACAAAGATTTTTTATCTTCAAAACACCACGTTGATATTCCTGCTCCGCTAGAATAACCGCCAGCCGGGACTCGCTGGTCGCCGCTTCCTGCAGCAGCTTGCCGATGTTTTTAGTGCTGCGGTAGCTTTCCACAACATGAAGACCGGGGCGAACAATACGTTGGCCGTCGGCACTCCATCGAGAAGCGCGAAGGTCCGTGACCAACCGTGCCGCCGGCTGTCCATTCTCCAGCGCATTGACGACAAACACATCGGGCCGGGGCAGCAAATTCGCCGGCAGTTTGCCCCGTTCGCGCAGCACAATCTCCAAGACCACATCGCCCATGCCAAATCCCACCGCGGGCAATGCGGGGCCGCCGAACATCTCAATGAGCCGATCATAGCGGCCCCCGCCGGCAATGGCCCGGTTTTCGCCGCTGCTATCCATAACTTCAAAAACAAAGCCGGTGTAGTAGGCCAGCCCGCGCACCACCCCGATATCAAAGCGGCAGTAATCGGCCATGCCGGCATCACTGATTTTTTGCTCAAATGCGGCAATGGAACTGCGCACTGCCGCCGGCCAGGAGGCCATCAATGTGTCCAAAGCGGGACCCGCCACCGCAGTTTGCGAAATGGCATCCGCGAGCATTTCAAAGTGGCCGCGCTCCTCTTCATCGCAGTTTCGCTGGGTGTACAATTCACTGCGTGCCGCGGCACTTAGTTTTCCCAGGCGATCAAGAATAAAATAAGCATCGCCGATGCGGTCGGGTTTTACAAAAGTGTTCACCAAGGCCTGCGTCATGAGTTCCCGATGGTTCCACCCGATGCGGAAGTCTTTGGTCGTTAGGCCAAATTCCCTTAGGGCATCGACACAGAGCATCAGGACTTCCTGATCGGAGCGCGAGGTGGCGTCGCCTATAAAATCCACATTCCACTGCATAAATTCGCGCAAACGCCCCTTTTGCGGCTGTTCCGCCCGATAACACCGCGGAATGGCAAACCACTTAATCGGCCGCGGCAAGCCCTGGGCCTTCTCCGCCACCATCCGGGCCAACGTTGGTGTGAATTCCGGGCGCAGGGCCAGTTCCCGTGCCGCCCGGTCCACAAAATAAAATAGCTGCGATACGATCTCTTCCCCGCTTTTCACGCGGTATAAATCCATCGATTCAAACGTGGGGCCATCCACTTCCACAAAACCATGGCGGATGGAAACCCGCCGCCAAATGTCCTCAATGTATCGGCGCACGGCCATGGAGTCGGGGTAAAAATCACGCGTGCCCTTGGGTGGTTGAAAAGTTGGTGCTGCCATGGCGGAAAGTGTAAACGATGCGCCCGGTTTCTGGAAATGCCCACGCCGCGTGCCGCCGCTGTTACCCACCAGCCGAGCCTGATTGCTGTTGCCACCAACACCCTGTTGCATCGCCAGCTCGCGGGTATCACATGGGTCGAGCCGCCACCGGACAAACAGCCGTCCAAGGCCCCACCCGCCACGCGGCCCGCACGTTGATGGCGGTTTGGAGCTTCTTGCCGCAGCCAATGGGGGCAACTGCCAGCCATCCTCCCAACACCGCAGCCCGCACCAGCCATAGCTCCAGCCCATGGGCCAGGCACTAAAAAGGTCGCTATCGCAATTGCCGGAACTCTATTACAATATCTTCGTTTGATTCAGGGGTGTGAGATGTAGGCCCATGGCCGGTAGGCCGGAAGGTTGGCCAAATCGGGCTGTACGAAAGCTGAAAACCCCTGGCCAACGAGAGGCTGAACGGCGAATTGCCGCCGGGATAGTACCCATGCGGCCCGGAAAAATGCGGTGGCCTGCGATGCGCCGCCAATGGATCCGTCGCTTGGTAAAGTTAGAGGTATTGTGCCACCGCTTTTTCTATACGTATTACAAGGCCCGGACAAGGGCCGTCAATTTGATCTGGATACTGTAGATGCAGTGCTGCTGGGCCGGGCCAGCGAACAGGTGCCGCTGTCCGATCTGACGGTATCCCGTCGCCATGCGCGGTTGGAATGGAATGCGCCCTTCTGGCTCTTGGCCGACGAGGGCGGTGCCAACGGCGTATTTATCAACGGCGTGAAGATCACGAAATCATCCAAACTCAAGGTGGGAGATCAGATCCGGCTGGGAAGTACGCTGCTGGTCTTCGGAGCGCCCAGCCAGAATGTAAGCCTTTCCGAAAGTGAAGCCGTGGACAGTCCGGGTGGAGGCGAGCCTGGCGATTCAGCCATTATTTCAACCATTCCCAGCAGCGACGATTCGGTGGTTCTGGCGGCTCCGGAACCTTCGCAGGTGGCCATGGCCCATTTCCGCGTGTTGCTGCAAATATCCGCTGCCATTTCCAGCGTCTTTGACCAGGTGCAATTGCTCAACAAAGTGATGGATCTGGTATTTGAACAACTCCGTGCGGACCGCGGATTCATCGGCCTGATTGACAGTGCCTCCGGGCAGGTCACGCCGGTGGTGGTGCGTTATCGCAATGAGGAACAGGTGGGGAAAATCGCCGTCAGCCAAACCATCATTCGCCACGTGCTGGCCAAAAACGAGGGCGTGCTTTCCAGCAATGCCATGACCGACCAGCGTTTTTTGCGTGGTAAGTCGGTCCACAATCTCACCATCCGCAGTGCGATATGCGTGCCCATCAAGGGACGGGAAAAAAATCTGGGCGTCATCCACCTGGATTCCAGCGTGGCCAACTATTCCTACACCCCGGATCAATTGCGCCTGCTCACCGCCATCGGGCTTCAGACGGGCCTGGCCATCGAAATCGCCCGGCTCTACCAGGAGAGCGTCCGGCAGGAACGTCTGGCCGCCACCGGTCAAACTGTGGCCTCGCTTTCCCATTCCATCAAAAACATTCTCCAGGGAATGCGCGGAGCCGCCGACGTGGTGGAACTGGGGTTGAAACAGCAGGATATGGACCATATCCGCACCGGCTGGTCCATCCTGCACCGCAACCTGGATAAGGTGCAGGCCCTGACCATGAACATGCTGGCCTACAGCAAGCCCAGAACTCCCAACTATGAACTGACCAACCTGCCGTACGTACTCCATGAATGTCTGGATCTGGTGGCAGCGCAGGCGGAAGACCGCAAAATTACCCTGCTCACGGAAATCAACAAAGATCAACCTCCGGTGCCCGCCGATGCCGATGGCCTGCATCAGGCCGTTCTGAACCTGATTACCAACGCCATGGATGCGGTGGAACCCGAGCGCGGGGTGGTCACCATTACCAGTGATTTTGATGCCCTCAATCAGCAGGCGGTTATTGAAGTACAGGACAACGGCACCGGCATCGCGCCCGACGCCCTGGAGCGCATCTTTCAGCCGTTCTATTCCACCAAAGGTCAAAAGGGAACCGGGCTGGGTCTGGCCGTAACTAAAAAAATTATTGATGAACACCACGGCACCATTCAAGCGACATCCACCCTTGGTGGCGGCACCACTTTTCGGATCACGCTGCCGATGGCTGTCGGCCACCATGGCGATTCGGAAAAAACCCTGGGACCAGCGGTGTAACTAACGCAATGCGGATGTGATCATGGCCAAACGCAAATCTTCCCGGTCCGCCGTCGGCGTGCCGAAACATACCCCCAACTTGCCCCCACACAGCCCGCCGCTGGGCAAGTCCTGGCAGGCCCGTATCGGTGCAGATCGTGATGCTCTGGCCGAGCAATTCGTGGAATCTCTTTCCTTCGATCAACGGCTGGCCAGGCATGATGTCGCTGGCTCGATCGCCCATGCCACCATGCTCGCGAAGATGAAACTGATTTCCCAGGATGAACTGGAGCAGATCAAGGGTGGCCTCAACAAAATTCTGGCCGATATCGAGGCGGCAACTTTTCATTTTGATATCCGCCAGGAAGATATTCACATGGCCATAGAAGCAGCCTTAATCGCGCAAATCGGCGAGGCTGGAAAAAAACTGCACACCGGGCGATCACGCAATGACCAGGTTGCTCTGGATGTGCGTTTGTGGTGCCTGGAGGCGATTGACGCGCTGAACGTCAAAATAGCGGACCTGCAACGATCACTGGTGTTGCTGGCCCACCAGTATGGGTCCTTCCCCATGCCCGCCTATACCCACCTTCAGCGGGCCCAGCCCATTACTATCGGCCATGAACTGCTGGCTTATGTGGAAATGCTGCAACGCGACCAAGATCGTCTGGCGGATTGCCGCCGCCGCACTGCGGTATCGCCTCTCGGCGGTGGAGCGGTGGCTGGTTCCACGCTGCCGTTGGATCGCCAATATGCCGCAGCGTTGCTGAATATTCCCGCCATTACGGATAACTCGCTGGATGCCGTCAGCGATCGTGATTTTGCCGTGGAGTTGGTGTTCTGTCTCTCCCTGATCGGCGTGCATTTGTCCCGGTGGGCTGAACAGTGGATTTTATATTCCTCCACCGAATTCAACTTTATCCGCATTGCCGATGCCTACACCACCGGCAGCAGCATGATGCCGCAAAAAAGAAATCCCGATCTGCTGGAACTTACGCGGGGCAAGGCCGCAGGCATTTTGGGCAATCTGGTAGCGCTGCTGACCATGCTCAAAGGCCAGCCGCTGGCGTACAATCGCGATATGCAGGAAGACAAACGCTGGCTTTTTTCGGCCTATGACACGGCGGCAGCGTCTGTCACCATGGCCGCCAAAATTGTCGCCCACACGCAGTTTAACACCCAGGTCATCAGCCAACGATTGGATGAAGGCTTCCTGGATGCCACGGTGATGGCTGAATATCTGGTGAAAAAGGGAGTGCCTTTCCGTACCGCCCATCATTTGGTAGGCACACTGGTTTCGCTTTGTGAAACCAAAAATCTCCAGGCTTTGAGCGAGTTGCCATTGGATCTGATGCAGCAGCACAGCCCGGTTATTGCAGCGGATGTTTTCGAGGTGCTCGGCGCAGCCAAGGCGATTCATTCCTACCAATCGCACGGGGCCGGTGGCGTTAGGCAATTGCAGATTCAATTGGCCAAGTGGGATCGGCAATTAAAAAATTAACCCGTCGGCGACAAATTATTTTTACCCTTGCCGCAACCTCTTAAATGTTTCCCAGCATGCCAAGATTTTTGGCCACACCCCACCACCCTTACCGATGTCCTTCCCCCGACTCTCCTCAGGCACGGCTCTCGCCTTTAATCTCGCATCGCAGCCGCTGCCAATGCGCAATGATTTGTGCCTGGCCTTCTACATCAGAAACACGGCCGCCGCGATGACCGTGGTCCACAGACCGTTTTTATAACCTTCCGCGGTTTGCACAATATTTCTGGTGCGCACGGTGTTGCCACTCATGCGGTAAATTTCCTTGCGTTCGTCATAGTTGCGGGCTGGATCAAATTCGATCCCCAGCGTGGTGGCCAGCATGGTCGCGGACATATCCTCAACAAAGTCGCCGATCTTTTCCTCGGTCATGCCGTAGCCCTGATGCCGGCTGATATAACCGTACTGATCACGCACCGGCATGGCCACTCCAATGCCCGCGCACAGCAAACGATTGGGTTCATCGGTACTCGATTCACTGATCACGCCGAACGCCACCTGTCCTGGAATAAGCTGCCGAATGCCCTGCTCCACCGTGATAATTTTACACCGGGCGGGGAGAATACCAGATACCTGTACAAGATTAAATTTTTCTATGCCGGCATGTCTAAATGCCAGTTCCCGTGATTGTGGCAGGTATTTATGGCGCCCCACGCCTTTGGTGAAAAAAACACGTGTAGGAATCGGTGCTGTCCATTCATGGGCCATGGCATATCCTTTCAAAACATCCGCGCCATAAAATAACCGCTTTTCCTCCGGAGGACACCTTACTTTCCACACCCGCCGGTATCACCAGCGCGGCGTTCCGGCACCGGTCGGCGGACCTCCCGGAGGATTTCAGTTGCATTATCCACCAAAACGCTTATTTTATAGAGCGTTTGGGCGACGGTTCGAAGGAACATTACTGATCTTGGATGATCAGTCGGCCTGTCGCCCGGCTTTTTAGGAAAGGAGTTTTCCATGGCCAAGTCCCTCACCAAGTCGCAGACCGCGGCGAAACTCGCCGAACTGGTCAGCAAAGCTACGGGCTCAGAAATGAGCAAGAAGCACGCGGCTGCCGCGCTCGATGCGCTGGCGGAACTCGCGTACAAGGAAGCCAAGAACAAGTTCACCGTGCCGGGTCTCGGGAAGATTGTTCTGGTCAACCGCAAGAAGCGCATGGGGCGCAATCCAGCCACCGGCGAAGCCATCGAGATTCCGGCCAAGCGCGTGGTCAAGTTCCGCGTCGCCAAGGCCGCCAAAGATGCGATCCTCGGCGGCAAGTAATTTCATTCCGGCTTGGGCTGGAACGAGACCCCGATCGCTGGGTTAATATTTTCCGACGGTTCCTGACGCTGGTCATGGTGGTATCGAAACCACCGGTCGCATCTTCTACACGTGGGAAAACAAATCAAGACCCTCCACCACCGCTATGCGGCCGTGGAGGGTCTTTGTCTTTCCAAGGGCCGCTTGAGCTTTACGAACCAGCGTATTTGATTGTCGGACTGCGGCCCCGCGTCCACTGCGGTCTGGCTTAGCTCGACTTTTGCGGTTTTTGGAGGATCGGGAAGGCCTTATTTCACAGGCCTTTGAAGATGGCCCGAAGGTTCTGCACACCCGTAAAAACACGGGATGTGCCAAAACTCGCCCTGCAATCGCGAATTCCGGAGGATTCGACCGTTTACGCCTCTGAAAAATGGCAAAAGTCGAGCTGAGCGACCCAGCATTAAACAGGCTTCACCGGTCCCAACAGTGACACGATCGTCTGGTCATCCAATGTTGATAAAT
>JABEVA010000392.1 GCA_013044065.1 Phycisphaerae bacterium | reverse complement strand
GCCGTTGCGGATGCGGCAGTCGTGGTGGGCGGAAAAGGCTGGGTGCCGGAGCATGGCGGAAAAAAGCGGGAGGAGTTTGGCACTTGAAATGTTGGGATAAGGGCCAAAAATACGATACCTGCAGAATCGCATCCCCTTGTAAAAAATGGACTTACAGATGTGGCCGGATATTCCGCGGATTTTTTATTTGACCTGCCAAAAGCGTCATGTTATTTTAGTTGAATAAAATTTAATACAAGGTGTATTATATTTTCAAGTATTGTAAAATAAGCGGATTGGTGTGATATAGATATAAATAAATGTATAGTAAGTCAAGAGCGTAAGAGGCGTCTGAAATGGTGCATGCCTTTGGTTGCGATGTAGCAGATTCAATAATGGGGTACTGGCGGTCTGCGGGTTGGGACTGTTGCTGGGCAAGGGTGGCCGGGCCTGATGGCAAAACCGCGGGTGGATTAAAAGCCTGCGGGTGAATGAGGAACAGGAGAGGGCCGCGGTAAAAAAACCGGCCCTTCTTTTTCGCCCGAGTGTGTGGCGGTTGTAGTGTAACGGCCCCGGAATATTGGCAGATGGAAAAAGGGATCTCCACCATGACAAGCCGCTTTTTAGCACGAAGGATGGCCGAGGAGACAGGAGGCTGGAGACAGGAGACAGGGGACGGGAGACGGGTGCGGTGCGGGCCTGCAAGCGGCGGGATACCGGCGCGCTCACGGTGGGCTAAACCCACCGGCTGGGGCAGGTTTTCGGCTTGCGACTGGCGCAGAGCGTTTACGCTGGTGGAACTTTTGGTGGTGATTTTTATCATTGCCGTTTTGATTGCTTTGCTATTGCCGGCATTGGCCAAAGCCCGGGAGATGGCGCGGCGGGTGGTGTGCGCTTCGAACATTCGGCAATTGGGCTTGGCCACTATTATGTATGCGCAGGAAAATGAGGATGTGCTGATGGCACAGGGGCCGAATTCAGGAATGACTTCGGGAAATTTCGGCGATAACCCCAGCCTGATGGATTTTTTTCACAATTACCTGAACATCAGCAATAGCTATATCGGCAGTATGTGGACAGGCGACATTCCGCCGCTGAACACCGGCGAAAATGAGGTCTTTTACAATGTTATCTATCACACGCCGGCGGTGTTGATCTGCCCATCGGCACCGCCGCAGACGCGATATTCCTACCTTACGTACGCCTATTATACGGGAAGTTGTTTCCCGTATGCTCCCTCGAGTGTGGATGGCCAATATCATGCGTACGCCATGCGGCTTTCGGCCCTGGCGCAGGCGGGCTATGTGACCACGGAAAATGGTGTGCCGGTGCCGGATAATTTACCGGCATTGTGGGGTGATCGCTACGTGCTGGAAAACTACAGCAGTGACTTGACAACCTATACGGGGCACCCGGGTGTTGGGATCGGCAAGGGTGGCGGCGGCAATGTGGGACGGGTGGACGGTTCGGTGGTATGGATGCCGCTGATTACGGTGAGTATCAACAGCAACGGATCGTTGGGGCGCACGAGCAACGGTTATGTTCTAAACGGCGGGGCGTTAGGCCCGGTGTACGCGGTTCCCAATGACGCAATTTTTATCCCGACGGAGAAATATGATAATTTCTATGACCCGTTCGGGGGCCAATCGCAGGCGATGGCCATTACCGGATCCACCATCACGCCGCTGAATCATGTGTTTCCGGGGGCACCATGAGGTAAGTTGAAACAGGATAAGAAATAACTTTACGATTTTTATCGTTTGTATCAAGCAGACTTAACAAAGGAACAATACAATGACTTCATTTTCATTCGGGTATCGATACGCGGGCAAAATGCTGGCGCTGGCGGTTGGCGTGTGTTTGGCGGCATTCGTTGTGACTGGCGGCCAGGTGCGGGCGGCAGATTTGTCACATGGCTTGATGTATGCGGTGCCGGCACCGCATGGAGTAGGACCGAAAATTAATGGCAGCCTGAAGGGGTGGGATATGGCTGGGGCGGATGACGTATTTCTTTCGGTGCCCACGGCGAGGAAATTCCACGCGCTGGCCGTACTGGAGTATACGAAAAAGGCCCTGTATTACGGCGTGCGGGTGTCCTTGCCGGATCGTAAACTTATCAACACCCACAATGCCCTGGAAGCCTTTTGGTGGGGGGATGAAATTGAGCTGCGGGTGGTAGCGAATCCAGGTGTGGCGTATCCGCTTAATGGTAATGCCGCCAATGTGAAACACAGCAAACGTGTGGCCAACATGGCTTTTTGGAAGGATAGCCAGAACGGCAAGTGCTACGTGGATATCTTGTATGGTCCGGCGCGGACGAGTGTGGGGCATGCGGTGAACCCGCCGGGAAGCGCGATCGCCATTGTGGAGCACGGCCAGCACAGTTACACCATGACGGCGCGAATCCCCTGGAGTGTTTTGAACGCGACGGGTGGAGTGAATCCATTTAAGCCGGGGCAGAAGATGATAGGGACGTTGGCCATTCATTGGCGTAGCGCCCCCAGCGCGGCCCCGGGGCTGTTTCGACGAGATCCGGGTGATTTCTCGTTTCTGAATTTAAGCGACTGGGGGCAGGTGGAATTTGCCAGAAAGGGTCAGGTGTTGCCGCGGCATAGCACAATGGCGCAATATCTGGCGAGTTTGCGGAGCCGTCCGGTCGGGGTGCCCATAACCGTACAGGTGCCGCGGAAAGAAAAGGTTTCCATTAACATATTCTCGCCGCATGGGCGGGTGATACGGGAATTGATGTGCGGGCAGTTGCATAAGGCGGGGCCACTGACGGTGCGTTGGGATGGGCGGGACCAGTGGGGCGCTCCGGTGGCTTTGGGCACGTATAAATGGGGAGCGTATTTTTCGCCGGGGCTGACGGTGAAATACGTGGGCAGTGCGGGAATAAGCGGCACGCCGCCCTATCCAACAGCCGACGGTATAGGGGGTTGGGGCGGCGACCATGGGCCGGCGGTGGATGTGGCGGCGGACCAAAGCGGCATGTATTTTATGTGGGATTGCGCGGAGGCGGGCCGGGCGATAATTAAGGTAAGTTACCAGGGCCAAACGGTGTGGCGGATGACGCCGTTTGTCGGCGGCGGCTTTGGGCCGCAATATGCCTTGGCCACCAATGGAAAGGATCTGTTTGGAGTCTTTGGCGGCTCCAATCCGGAGTTGTTCCGCGTGCTGGCGGCCACGGGAGAGTTTTTACACTGGCCGGATGGTCAGAGTCTGGTGCCGATCAGCCATACCAACATGGTGGCCGTCCCGCCAGGTTCCACACCACTGGGGATTCAGCCGGAATGTTGTGGCGTGGCCGCCGATGCGACGGAAGTGTTTTGCCCGGTTTATTCAAAAAATGAAATACGGGTCTTAAACCCCCACACGGGCAGCCTGATTCGCACGCTGAATTGCGCCGGCCCGCGCGGGGTGTGCCTGGATGGCCAGGGGAATTTATTTGTTGTGTCCTATGTGCCGGGCCATCCGGGCAAAGTGCTGGAATTTAACGAGGCAAAAGGTGCGCCGCGGACGGTTGTTGCCGATCATCTGGCCATGCCGTGGCACGTGGCGGTGGATGCCCAGGGGCACATTCACGTCACAGACGAGGGTGCAAGCCAGCAGGTAAAAGTATTTTCCGCCACCGGCAAGCTGATTCAGACGCTGGGCAGGCGGGGCGGGCGGCCATGGGCGGGGAAATATGTGGCGAGTAATTATCTGCAGCCGGCCGGCATCG
>JABEVA010000391.1 GCA_013044065.1 Phycisphaerae bacterium | reverse complement strand
GAACCGGGCCGCAAAAACAGGTGCCGAAATTCCGAGCTTTCCAGCCTCAGCGTGGAAAGCGCGTTCGCACCGATCCCGGAATCGTTGGAACCATGGCGGTTGCGCTACACCTTTGCCGGGAAGACGGCCACGCCATGCGACGACGGAGGCCGCATTGGCCAAACGTCGAGGCCCCGATGCCACATTGTTGTCGGCAAGCCTCGGCGAAACAGGAACAACAAGACACCTTTCAGTGACCGAGCCGGTGAACCTGAAAATAAAGATTGTGCATGGCGGCAGTCAAGTGCCTCCCGGCTTTCGGGAGGCCTCACCCGGGGTTGGAGCTGTACGGTTTTAGTTTTCCCAGCAAGCGCAACAACCCATCGAGAATGGTCAGCGGATGTGGCGGACAGCCGGGAATAAACAAATCCACCGGCACCACGGCGGCGGCACCGTTGAGCACTTCCGGATGGTTGATATACGGCCCACCGGCAATGGCGCATGCCCCCACCGCAATGACAATTTTTGGATCTGGCACCGCCTCGTAAGTTTTTTTCAGAGCCAGTTTCATGTTTTGGGTTACAGCACCGTTGATGATTAAGCCGTCGGCGTGGCGTGGGGAGGCTACAAAGTCGATCCCGAATCGCCCCAAGTCCCAGCCAATGGTGGTTAACACATTCACATCCGCTTCACAAGCGTTACAGCCGCCGGCGCTGACCACACGCAGTTTTAGGGAACGCCCAAAGAGCATTTTGATTTTTCCCTGCAGCTCATGGGCCAGTGAAAGCCTCCCTCCTGCCGGCACCCGCAGATCTTCCCGCCGACGAACCGCCATCTTGTAATCGTCCTGGTAGGTAATCGCCTTTTCCGGGCAGGCTTCCTGACATTCCGTACAAAATAAGCAGCGCCCCAGATCCAGTACCGGGGCTTGCCGCAAATCAATGGCTTGGGTGGGACAGCTATCAGCACAGGCTTGGCAA
This sequence comes from Phycisphaerae bacterium, assembly GCA_013044065.1. Classification (GTDB taxonomy): domain Bacteria; phylum Planctomycetota; class Phycisphaerae; order WQYP01; family WQYP01; genus JABEVA01. The sequence goes on along the minus strand of JABEVA010000391.1, from coordinate 15,316 downwards.
CCTTGCCGACATTTACTCACATCAAGAATGGGCAAGCCTCGAAAATGGGGTGGCAAAGCTGGGGGTTCGCCCCGAGGATAGGCTATGGTCTTGTATCCCTGCTGCAAACGAGCGATGAGAATATCAAGCATGATGTACGCCTTTTGCAAAAACTACAAGTCGTGACCACAATAAGAAAGGGAAAAACTCTTGTTACAAAGCGGAAAATCGGAGATCTCCCCCGCACGCACGGCCATGGCCAAGCCCGGCCAATTATGAAACGACGGGTCTGTAACCTTGTAACGCTCAAAGCGACCGCTGAGATTGGTCAAGGCCACGTGACACACTTCGCCGCGCCATCCTTCCACCATGGCCACGGCCAGATGATCCGGCGAGAGATTACCGACCGCGCTGGAAATGGTCCCCGCCGGCAGAGATCTAAGTTGGGTCCCAATAAAATCCAGAGACCGCTGAATTTCCAGCCAGCGAAGATAGCCGCGGGCAAAAACATCACCGCTGTCCCACACGGATACGGGAATATGGGTGAAGCGAAACAAGCCGGACGGATGATCGTGCCGGGCATCGCGTGCAAGGCCGCTAGCCCGCGCCGCAGGCCCGACCAGTCCCAACTCTGCCGCAATGTCCCTGGACACCACGCCAATTTCTTCAAACCGGGCCATCACAGAAGAAGCATTCCAAAGCAATTCAACCGCTTGGCGGGTTTGGCGACCGCAGAGGTCCAATTTTGCCAGCAAGCCGTGCACAGCAGTGGCATCAAGATCAAAACGCACACCCCCGGGACAAATCAGGCCGCGCCCAAACCGGCTCCCACAAAGGGCGGCGGTCATATTCAAAAATTCACCCCGCAAACGACCACAATGAGAAGCGGTGGGTAGAAATCCAACATCACCGCTCATGGCTCCCAGATCGCCCACATGATTGGCCAGTCGTTCCAATTCCAAAGCGATGGCGCGAATGGTCTGGGCCCGCGCGGTTTTCTGGCATTTGGCCAACGCTTCAACCACCTGGCAATAGGCGGTGGTGTGTCCGATGGTGGTATCGCCACTGAGAGTCTGAGCATAATAAATGCTGCGATTATTTGGTCCATCCAGCAAGGCACGCTCTACACCGCGATGTTGGTATCCCAGGGAAATTTCCAGATGAAATATCCGCTCACCATGACATTGAAACCGAAAATGGCCCGGTTCGATAACACCGGCGTGAACCGGCCCCACGGCAACTTCATGCACTTCCGCCCCCGCCACCTCATAAAAATCCATAACGCCCGGCGACGGGTTCACCCAGGCTTCCGCGACTGCCCCAGCATGCGAAGCGGGAAATATCGGACGCTGAAAACGCAAGGGTTTGAGCCACGGATGGCCTGTAACCTTCACCTGGCACTGTTCCGCAAGTTCGCGTTCAAAGAGATGCACCTGCGTGCAACGGGAGGTTAAGGATGGATACTCACGGTTGGAAAGTTTGGTGGAACCGACATATAAGCGGGATCCATGATCGTCAGCCAAAACCACGTACAGATGCACGGCACCGTCGGCATCCGGCGAGCCAAAGAGTGAAACCACACGCCAGCCCTCCTCTACCGCTTCGACAATGGCCTGCTGGAATTCTTCCAAGGCCAGCTCCGGAATGGATTGCCGTTTGATAGCTCGACCGGCAATAAGCGCCGGCAGGTGACAGTGAATGCTCATGGCTTGACCTCCAGATAATTGGTGGCATGGTGCAGCAGGCCCCATACTGGAGGTGGGATATACAGGCCCAGCATTAACACGATCAGCAAACATGCCAGCACGGGCAGACCGCTAAGCAGGCCATCACGAAAACGACTCCTTCGGCCGCTCGCGGGCACGGAACCTTGCGTGGCCGCCAGCACGGTACGCCCCATGCCGATAAAAATAACCAATAGCAGAGCCAAAAATATCGCTGCAATCAGGAAATGTCCCGCCATCAAGGTTCCATACAAAATGATCAACTCGCTGATAAACGGACCAAATGGGGGAGAACCGGTAATGGCCAGAAATCCCAAAAGAAATAACATGCCGGAAAGCGGTAGCCGTCGCAACGCACCACGCACTTCCGGAATGGTTTTACTTCCGTAGGCACGGTCAATATTGCCCACGGATAAGAACAGCGCCCCTTTGGTAAATCCGTTGGTAAGCACGTGCAACATCGCCCCCAGCAGGGCAATGCCTCCAATACCCAGCCCCAAGGCTAAAATTCCCATGTGTTCCACACTGGAATAAGCCAGCATCCGTTTAAGATCTTTCTGGCCAACCATGAACATGGCCGCAAAAGCCATCGACAACAGCCCCAGCAAAATCAGCAGGCGGGAAGCGTAAGCACCATCCCCGGCGACATATAAAATGTGTTGGGAACGCATCACCATCAGAAAAGCCGTGCTAATGAGCGCACCGGAGAACATCGCAGAAACCGGAGACGGACTTTCGCCATGGGCGTCGGGCAGCCAGGAGTGCATGGGGGCCAAGCCCATTTTGGTACCGTAGCCGACCAGCAGCAGCACAAATCCCGCTTCCAGCCACCGCTTATCCATCTCGGGCGCTTGGCGCAGCAGGTCCGCAAGTTTCAAGGAGGGTGTAAGACCATGAAGGATGGCTGCGTACGCCACAAAAAATGATCCCAGCAGAGCCAGCGCAATACCCACTGAACACAGCAGCAAATATTTCCATGTTGCTTCAATCGAGGTCTGCGTGTGCTTGAAATAAATCAGCGGGGCGGAACTTAATGTGGTGGCTTCCATGGCCACCCACATCAAACCCAGGTTATTGGTGCAGATCACCAGAGTCATGGCTCCTAGGAACGCCAGAAAACACACACAAAACACCCGATTGAGATGATCCCTGAGATCTCGGAGATAACCGACGGTATAAAAGGCGCAAGCTACAAATAACATGCTGACCAACAACAACACCACTCGCCCCGGTGGATCAAGTCCCAGCCAATCCGAAAGAACGATTCCCCCGGAATCGCCAGGGACAACCTTTGTGACAGACGGTGTGCCGGCATGTGGAGGAGTTACCAGGGCCGTGCCAATAAAACCCTCATGCGTCGTCGGGCCAGGTTTTACTTTTGCGCCCATACCTCCGCTCAGCAGGACAATCGCCACTAAGCTTAAATGAACCACTGCTGCGGCCGGCAGAATCCATGGCCGCCAGCGGTTGGAGGGAATCAATCCAGCCAACACAGTGGCCACCGGACAAACCAGAATCAGGGCAAGAACGTCCATGAATCAATCATCCCTTCAATGAAGAAAGCCGGCGGGTATCCTGGGAAGCAAACGCGCGGTTAATATGGTGAATAATAATGCTGATAACAAAAATGCCGACAAATAAATCCAGCAACACGCCTAACTCCACCAAGTACGGAATCGCGGAAAGTAACAGCAATCCGAACACAAAAATGCCATTTTCCAGCAGGAGAAAACCGATGACCTGCGTAACCGCTTTTACGCGGGTGGTCAAAAGTAAAAAGCCGGTACAAAGCATCGAAATGGAGGTGGGAATCACCAGCAGCCCCAGCGGACTATGCGCCGGAGCCAGATGTCCGGCCAAGGCCAGCGCGACGGCCGTGGCCACAGCTCCCAGCAGGATACTGGGCATAAAGCCGATCAGAGGTTCGACTTCGCGTTTCACCTGGGCGTCGCGCAGAGCCTTGAGCAACATGTTGGGAATCACAATACCTTTGAGCACGATGGTCATCACGGCCATCAGCAACGGCAAGGTTCCGACATCTTTGACGACCAGAGGCGGCAGGAATCCCAGCAACACGCCCTGAAATGCGGCCGCATGTATCAGTGCCTTCATGCGGCTGGTTCCCAGGGCGAAAAGATTGATGAGTATCACCAGCACCAGGATGGCATTAAGAATCATAAGCATCCGGAACACACCCTCAAAGAATTAACAAAAATCCAAAACCACTGAAAAGACACGCCGCCACCAGCAGCGTTGGCACAAACCGCATCTGTAATCGGGCCATGAGCGATTCTACCGCTCCGATGATCCCCGCCACCGCCACCAGCCCCACCAGCATGAGGCCCCAATCCCGACCAACCAAGGCGGGCTTCAACGGCAAAACGACGTGGAGTAAAAATGCGGCCAGGATCAGGAGCTTCACCGAGGAGGCATAAATTTGGGCTCCCAGCAGCGGACCGCTGTTATCCAGCACCATGACTTCATGAATCATGGTCAATTCCAGATGGGTGTTCGGATCATCCACGGGAATGCGGGAAGTCTCTGCCAGCAGCACCACAAACAGGCTTACCGCTATCAGCACCAGCGCCGCAGAGGCCGTTGATCCGATACGGACATGACTGGCGGGCAACAACATCGCCGAAAGGCTCAACGCACCGCTGAGTTTCACCAGCACCAGCAGGGCCAAAAATAGAGCCGGCTCGGAGAAACAGGCAAAAGTTAATTCCCGCGCCGCTCCCATACCCTCAAACGAGGACCCGGTGTCCAGAGCGGCCAGCGTGGTGAAAAAGCGTCCCAACGCCAGCAGATAGGCAAACATAATCAGATCACCCTTGAAATGAATGGGGGCCGCCGTCGGCCCCAGCGGCACCATGAGCCCAGCCAGCACCACACTGGCAACGCTGACCAGTGGAGCAGCCAGAAAAACCCAGGTGGTGGTGGAACTGATCACTACATTTTTTTTCACCAGACGCAGCAGATCGTAGTACACCTGCAAGACCGGTGGGCCACGCCGCCCCACAAATCCAGCCTTGGTTTTGTTAATGATTCCCAAGAGCAACGGCGGCAGCAGCGTCAGTAGCACAGCCTGAAGGCTTATTCCAATGAATGTAGTCATGATCGATCTCGCTGTCGCCGGCGGCCCTTCATCTAGTCATCAGCAATATCAAAAGAATTAAGAGTATGTAAACCATGTACAATTGTGCGGATCCGCTTTGCAGGATCCGCGCGGATTCCAGTATCTGCCCGACCTTTTTAAGAACCGGTTCCGCCACCCGATCCAAAAGCGGATCCGGGGTGTTGCAGGCATAGTCGGCGGGTCGCGGAAAAATACCATGAACCTCCGGCGGCTGCTCATGCCGCCACAAGATTCGCCGAAAAATCACGGCCATTGTCTGCATCAGCGACGAACCGGTGTACTGCATCCGACCGCTGGGAGCCGCGTAGCCACAATCCCATGTACCGATGATCGTTTCGGGCACGCTTCTTCGGCAACGATGAATCCACCACGCGATCCCCGCCGCGCAAATCATCAGCGGCAGGGCTAACGCCGTAAGCCACCAGAAGTTGATGATGCTGACCAACGGGATACTGCGGTGGGATGGCACCCATGCCGCAATGGCATGATCCAACAAACCCACCAGCAAGACCGGAAAAGCACCCACCAACACACAGGCCGCTGCCAGCAGTATCATGGGCCACAACATCGTAGCGGCGGGATCATGGGCACCAGCGGCGGCAGCGCTGCGTGGCTGACCGACAAAACAGGTGGCGGTAAGTTTAACAAAAGTCATCAGCGCAACAGCCCCGACCAGAGCCAGCGCGGGAACCACCCAAGCCGCCCAAGTCGCGGCTGCCGAACCGTGCAGAGTCTGAAAAAAGCCCAGATAAATCAGCATTTCACTGACAAAGCCATTCAACGGCGGAAGGGCCGCGATGGCGGCGGAACCCAACAGCATCACGCAAAATACTGCCGGCATACGTGCGGCTAACCCCCCCAAAGATTCCATATCACGGGTCTTGGCGCTATGAATCATTCCCCCTGCTCCCATAAACAGCAGTGGTTTGAAAAGGCTATGGTTCAGCGTATGGAGCAACGCTCCGCCCAGTCCCAGCGCCACCCAAATGGGCTGATCTACGGACAACCCCAGGACCGCTAGCCCCAGACCCGTGGTAATGATGCCGATATTCTCGATGCTGCTGTACGCCAGCAACCGCTTAAAATCCCGCTGCGCCATCGCCCAGGTGATGGCTGAAAATGCCGATAACATGCCCACACTGATCAACACAACTCCCCACCACAGCGGCGGGTTGCCGGTCATAACCACCAACCGCATGATGCCGTAGATCCCCATATTCAGCATCACACCGGAAAATAAAGCCGATACGTGGCTTGGGGCGTTGGCATGGCCGGCCGGTAGCCATACGTGCAGTGGAACCAACCCCGCCTTAAAGCCAAAGCCAATCAGCCCAAGGAGAAACAGGGCCGTCAACACCCCCACGGGCAGCCCGACCAAAGCCCTCGGCCAGAGATGAAACGACCCGGAATAAATTCTCAGCATTACAAAAAAAACGATCAGGCACAGCGTCGCTAAATGTGTCGCGATAAAGTAAACCCAGCCCGACTGCCGCACCTCGGGCCTTCCATCCTCAGTCGTCAGCAGAAAATAACCCGACAACGCCATAATTTCCCACGCGATCAGGAACCAAACGCTGTTGGCCGCCAGCACCACCAGAACCATCGCGCCCGACATCAACCCCCAAAACAGACGCAGCTTGCGACCATCGACAGGATGTTTCCGCTGCGGCCAGTAACCCAGGCCATAGACGGATCCGAGAGCTGAGATAAAAAAGATGGGCAGTAAAAACCAGGCGCTCATATCGTCAAGGCTCAGGGCCAGTTTACCGATGGGCAACGAACAGACGGGATGCCATCCTTCCGCCGCCACCCGCGGAATATCATGGAAGAGCACTGCGGCCATACCCACGGCCGAGGCCACCACATTGATCGCCATTGCCACGTGCTGGCCGGTCGCGCTGCGCCGATGATAAAATAACCCCGGCACTCCGCTGCAGATCAGGCCGATCGCGGTCATAATCAAGATCAGCAGGTTCATCAAATATAACTCCATAGGGCCCCGCCATCTGCCGGGACTAAAACAACAGCTTCCACAACATGGCCAGCGGCAGTGTAAACGCCAACAAAGCAAGCAATATCAGCAGCATGTAGAAAATATAATTCTGAATGCTGCCTTTCTGGAAGCCTTGCCCTCTAGCCAGCATGGATCGCAGCCGCCGCCATATCGGCTCCACGGCATCCTTCAACACCGGGTCGCTAACCACGGTGTGAAAATGGCTTGGTCCGACCAATACCCCCGATATTCGCGGCTCACGGCGGCGTTGGTGCAGCAGCGGCCCCAACGCCGTCAGCAGCATCTGGGCCAGAGAAGAAGCCGTGTATTGCATGCGCTTGGACGGGGCGATGTAGCCACAGGCCCAGGTGGCTCCGGTGCGGGCCTGGCGCAGAGCGTATCGCTGCACAAGAAAGCCCACTCCAGTGGCGGCAATCAGCCCAACCCCCAACATGGAGAGCGTCCGGAACGGAACCAGGCTGCCCAGAGCCGGCAGCGTCTGTCCGCTCCAGGCGGCGGTGGCGTGCATCAACGGAGCTAAGACCAGACTGGGGGCAACGCCAATGAGAACACAGGCCGCGGCAAGAACGCACATGGGTATCCAAAGTGTCGGGCCGGACTCATGCGCACGACGGACATTGTTCCGCGCGGTCCCAAGAAAAGCCACCCCGTACGCCTTGGTAAAACATGCCGCCGCCAAAGCTCCCACCATGGCCAGCACGGCCGCCGCCAGCGACAATATCGGCAGCCGTGCAATCGTGTGAAAAAGCCCCAGATAAATGAAAAGCTCGCTGATAAATCCATTCAGCGGCGGCAAGCCGCAAATCGCCAAAGAACCCAGCATAAAAAGTGCTGCGGTGATTTTCATGGATTTAGCCAAGCCACCCAGCCGATCTATATCGCGTGTGCCGGTGCAATGGATCACGCTACCCGCGGATAAAAAAAGCAACGACTTGAACAACCCATGATTCCACACATGCAACAAACAGCCCGCCATGCCCAGAACAATCCAGATGGGCTGATGTTCCGCCTCGCCCAACAACGCCAGCCCCAAGCCCATCAGAATAATGCCGATGTTTTCCACACTGTGATACGCCAACATTTTTTTCACATCATGTTGACCAATTGCCCACAAAACACCCATAAAAGCGCTGACCACGCCCAGCGTCAGCAGGAAAAATCCCCACGCCGGCGGCCGGGCGGACAGCAGGGTAAGCACACGTAGCATGCCGAAAATACCCATCTTCAGCGTCACTCCTGACAATGTAGCCGATACGTGACTCGGAGCGTTGGCATGGGCCTCCGGCAGCCAAAAATGCAACGGCACAATGCCGGCTTTGAGACCAAAGCCCGCAGTGGCCAGCAGAAATATCGTTGTTTGTAACCCCATTCCCACCTGCCCCGGCGGTAGAGGATGAAATAGAAATGAACCAGTGATGACACGCAAAATCGCAAACAACGCCACCAGCAACAACGTACCTAAATGCGTAGCCACCAGATAAACCCAGGCCGCCTGCCGCGCCGCCAGCTTTTGATCTTCTATGATAATGAGGAAGAATGTGCTCAAGGCCATCATTTCCCACGCCACCAGAAAATCAATACTGTTTTCGCACAACGTCAGCATGGCCATGCCCGCAATCAGCAAGCCATACCAGAATCTCAGTTTGCGACCAGTACGCGGGTGGCGGCTTTGTCGCCAGTAACCCAATCCGTAGATGGAACTTAGCGCCCCAATGGCAAAAATGGGTATCAAAAAAAATGCCGATAGCGGACCAACCCGCAGGTCCAGCGTCATGGCCGGGGCCGCCGCCGGAAAGGAAAGCGACTCCGAGAGCGAACCTAGGAGTACCGCAAAGGCCCCCACCAGTCCGCACAGCCCGCCCCCAACCGCAACCACCGCCGACACCCACTGCCACCCATTCCCGCCGCGGCGGCCCAGCATTCCCACGGGGCCACTCACGGCAAATGCAATCACACCAACCAATACCAACGCCATCCAATTCATCTGCCCGGCTCCACATGACCGGCGGAATTATTTTCCATGGCCGGCTGCGTCACCTTCGCTTCGGCCTGGCGCAAAGTGGCAATGATGTCATCGCGTGAAGCTTGCGTTAATACCGCCTTTTTGAATTCTGGATCGCGCAGGGCAAACCCCAGCCGTGCCAACAATTGAAGATGAGCCCGCACCGTCGGGCTGATGAGGGTAAAAAGGGTGCTGACTTTCTGGCCATCCAGAGCACCGAAATCCACCGGTGCTTCCAAAAAACACAGGGTTACCATGGGTTGAGACAGGTGCAGTACAATAGGGTTGCGAACGTGGGGAATGGCTATTCCATCGCCAATGCCTGTCGAACCCAACGCTTCACGGGCCAACAGCACTTGATACAAAAATTCAGAATCCACCTCTTCCGGCAAATGCATAATCTGTACCACCGAACGCAGCACTGAACTTTTATCCGTACCTCCAATGCGATAATAAACGCCGCCATCACGCAGCGCATCGCTTAGCAGGGGAATTGCTGTTTGAGAACCTTCCGGCTCCGCGAATATCTCCGGTGATACTTGGATTTTTCGTGATGTGGCCCACTCCAGCAGTTCCGCCCGATTAAACCGATACTGTTCATTCACTTGATAGGCGGGAATTGCACCGAGCTTTATCCAGCGATAAATGCTTTTCTCGGAAACACTCAAAAGCCTTGCTGCATCGCGAACAGTCAATTTCATCAGTTGATTACCTTTCATTCATATTGTCATTATGACTATATGCAATCACCTTGTCCAGTGTTGTCCACTGTAGCGTATTAATGTTTAATTAAAGAAACAAATAATCCAATCCGGCGGCGACTCTACGCCACTGGTGGATATTCCGTACCATCCCTTGACAGGCTGGTAGCAGCGCGTTAGCGTCAGAAATCTGGTGGGGGTAAGCGTTAATCGCGTCTTGGAGACGCTGTATCGATTGGAGATCAACATGCAATTCTGGCGGTCGCAAAAGTTCCTGCTTCTTTTGGTATTATCAGCCGTGGCCCTGCACGCCGGTGAAACTCTGCATGCCGCCGGTCCGGCGCTGCCCGACCCCGCAGCCAACTCTGTCGGTGCGACCGAAAAACAAACGATTCAAACTTACGTGGCCTACTACAGTCAAAAAATGGCGGCTGCCGACAATTCCAAGCAGATGATCCGTGCGCGTGGGCATATTCTCCGAATCCTGCACGAGGCAGCCCACCCCGCCTCCGCCATTTTCCTCAACAGCTATGGTGCCACCGTAGGGCAGGAGTTTGCGCCCCTTTTGGGGCATGCAAAAACCGCCCTTAACGCCATCATCACCATTGCACAAATTGATGATATCAGCACTCAGGCTGCACTGGAGGACGGCTTGAGTAATACCAGTCCCGCAGTTCGCTATTGGTCCGCCCGCGGACTCGGAAACATTCTCCCGCAGCTTGCGGCCATTCCGCCCGCGTTTCATCAGGCCCTGCGAAAGCTGGAAGGGGCGTTAAAGGTTGAAAAAGATCCCATCGTGGAAATGAGCATGTGCCATGCGTTGGTGCAGGCCTCGCCTGGCGTACCCTATTTATTTTCCACGATCCTCCATGTGCTTACCCGACTCACCTCCACTTATGCCAAGCAGCCCCCCGAGACTCTGCCGGTATGCCGGATGATTGTGGACGACCTCGCCGGATTGGCTGCGCACGGCGGAGTTCTGCCCAGGAATCTGCAAGTTGCGGCCCTGACCGAGTTGGCCCAAATCATGAGTTTCACCGCCCAATACAATCAGGCTGGCTTGCTTTCACGCCACCAAAAGCTCGTGGCCTTTGATGTTATCTCAGCGTGCGGCAATGCGATGGATCAGGTGGGGCGCACAGAAGACTTCTCCCTGCGGCAATTTACCAGTCAAAGCGATCCATCTGCGATTCTGCTGCACGTGAACCACCTCACCGGATCACAAAATCAACCCGGAAAGCTCCAATCCTTGTTTGCCAAGCTTCCAATTCCCGCCCGGATACCTTCCAAATAGGGATCGCCGCCAATTTCATTCACCTGCATTTGATGGGCGAAAATATGGAATCATCTGCGCCATCACACGTCCACGCCATAACCATTGAGCCTGTGCTCCGCCCTTTTGATGCTGTGGCCCACGTGCCCGGCAGCAAAAGTATCACCAATCGCGCGCTGCCCATTGCCGCCATGGCCGACGGCGTCTCCACTTTGAACGGAGTTCTCTTCTCCGATGACACCCGCTGCATGATTGAATCCTTGCAACGCCTCGGTTTTCAACTCCACGTGGAAGAGCCTGCCAAAAGAATCCGCGTGGTCGGCCGCAATGGTCGCATTCCCGCAGATGAGTCGAGCCTTTTCTGCGGCAACTCGGGGACAACCATGCGCTTTCTAACCGCCGTTTGCGCCGCTTCATCGGGCCGGCATTGCCTCCATGGTGTACCACGAATGCACCAGCGTCCCATTGGGGAACTGATCACGGCATTGGCTATGCTCGGCGGCCAGCTTGATTATAAAGGTGCACCCGGCTTTCCGCCGGTATGCACGACCGGTACCGGCCTCGTCGGCGGCATTTGCCGCTTTTCGGCTACTCAAAGCAGCCAGTATATTTCCGCCGTCTTGCTGGCCTCTCCGCTGGCCAGACAGGCCGTGCGCATCAGGCTCGATGGCCCTGTTACCAGCGAGCCGTATGTTGAAATGACCTTGAATATGATGGATCAATTCGGCATTGCTTTCGAGCAGGAAACCACTGCCACAGGTCGGGAGATCATCATCGCACCCGGCCAGCATTACCATCACCGCACTTACGCCATCGAACCCGATGCCAGCAACGCCAGTTACTTTCTGGCCGCCGCAGCGCTGATTCCCCAAGCCAGGGTACGCATCGCCGGCTTGGGCAACACGTCGTTGCAGGGTGATGTGGCTTTTGCCCAAGTGCTCAAGCAGGTTGGCGCGGCGGTGGAAATACTTGATGATCAGATCGTGCTGGGCGGCACAGGCCAAATCTCGGGCATTGACATCAACATGAACCATATACCGGACATGGTCCAGACCCTGGCCGTGGTAGCTCTTTTTGCTAGAGGGCCGACACATATCACGGGTGTGGGCAATCTCCGCCTCAAAGAAACCGATCGCCTGGCCGCACTGCAAACCGAACTCACCCGGCTGGGCGCGCAGGTGCGTACCACCGCCGATAGTATCACCATTGAACCACCGGAGTTTGTCCGTCCTGCACGTATAAATACTTATGACGACCATCGCATGGCCATGGCATTTGCCGTCGCGGGCCTGCGGCAATCCGGCATTCAAATTGAAGACCCCGACTGCTGCGCCAAAACCTACCCCGACTTCTTCCGCGACCTGGCAGCCATGGCTGCGGCAGGCTGAATACCGGTTCGGTCCGCACCGGCCATATTCTCAACGATCTCTGCATCCGGAGTGACAATCCTACTTCGGTACAACAAAACGCTGCCCCAAGATAGCGCATCTTACCGACAAAAGCGTTATACTAAAATGCAGACTGGTTCTTCAGGAGTCATTGTGCCCGTATCCTTATCCGAACAAATCATCAGCGTGCTCGCCGTCGAAGAAGGCGGACCGATGGCCGTCGCGGAAATTTTTCGCCGACTTCATACTCCCGAGAGCGACCGTGCGGCCGTACGTGCAGCCTTGGAAGAACTCATTCGCGTGGGCCGGTTAATACCCCGCGATAATGGCAGTGCCGTTGCCTTCCCCGATGAAAAGGACCAGTTTGTCGGCATGTTCCACGCCACCAGCCGAGGATTCGGATTTGTCAGTCTCCTTAAACCCACCGGGCGTGAAGATATTTTCATTCCCGCCACAGATACTCTCGACGCGCTGGGCGGAGATCTGGTGATGGTTAAAATTGTGGTGGCGGACAAACGCAATGCCCGCGGCAAAAGTGCCCCGGGCCGTATTATCGATATCTTACGCCGAGCCAGTACCCGTTGCGTCGGCACACTTAAAAAGCAGGTGAGTAACTGGGTGGTGGTGCCGGACGGTGCCGTCTTCAAGGCCCCCATTCAGGTGCAGGATGTGGGGGCTAAAAATGCCTCCAACGGCGACAAAGTCGTTGTTGAACTGGTGCGTTTCGCACGCGGGGTGGAACCGGCCCAAGGCGTCATTACCGAGGTGCTGGGCCCCCATGGCGAACCAGAGGTGGAATTAGACTCCGTCATACGTCAATTTGATTTGCCGCAGGAATATCCAGCGGAAGCATTGGAGCAAGCCCGCCGCGCCGCAACGGAATTTAACCCTGGTGCGCTCACCGGACGCGAAGACCTTTCCCGGGAAATCATCGTCACCATCGACCCCGATGACGCCCGCGATTTTGATGACGCCATCAGCCTGCGTGTGCTCACCTCGCCCGAAGCCGACCAGGCCCAGGAACAGATTGAAGCCTTGCTCGGCCCGGACGAACTGGATCGGCCCGGACCTGCCGCTTATGAACTCGGCGTGCATATCGCCGATGTGGCCCATTTTGTACCCGTGGAATCCGCGTTGGATATGGAAGCACGTCAGCGCGGCAACAGCGTTTATTTCCCAAGATTTGTCATTCCCATGCTTCCGGAATTGCTCTCCAACGGCGTTTGTTCACTCCAGCAGGATCAACCCCGACTTACCAAGAGTGCTTTTATTCGCTACGATAAACGTGGCCGGGTGGTTTCGGCACGCTTTGCCAATACCATCATCCGATCACGAAAACGCCTCACCTATCGTCAGGCGCAGGCTATTATTGATGATGCTCGCGGCCAAGCCCAGCCGTACGCCAAAGGACTTTTAGACTCTCCGCCTAATCCACACATTCCGGAAGTGGAACCGTCGATCCGCCAATTGCTTACCGACATGGACTCCCTGGCCCGGGTCATACAAGCCCGCCGCTTGCGCCAAGGGATGATCGTGCTGGAGTTGCCGGAAGTGGAACTGGTTATGGACGAAACCGGTCGGGTTATTGATGCTCGTCCGGAGGATGATGCCTTCTCCCATAAAATTATTGAAATGTTCATGGTGGAAGCCAACGAAGCCGTCGCCCGATTTTTAACCCAGCGTGGCCTGACCGTGCTGCGACGCATTCATCCCGAACCCGACAGCGAATCCACTGAGCAGGTGCGGCAATTTGTGGCCGTAACCGGCCGACGCCTGCCCCGCGACCTGGACCGCAGCGTTATTCAAGGCCTTTTGGACAGTGTTCGGGGCACACCCATTGCCTATGCGGTCCACCTATCCGTCCTGAAAACCTTCAGCACCGCGGAATATTCCCCCCTGCCCATGGGCCATTACGCCCTGGCCAGCGAGAATTACGCTCATTTCACCTCACCGATTCGCCGCTATGCCGATTTAGTCATTCACCGCTGCCTGGATTCACTCATTGGCGGCGGCACTGCGGCCAAAGGTGCGCCCACCACTGCGGTGGAACGCCGCAATCTCTCCCGCCGTAAAGCTATGGCCGAGGCCGGCAAACACGGTATGCCTCCCGGCGATGGACGCGCCTTAGAGGCTAATGCCGCTGCGTTGCCCGCCTCGCCCACTCCGGCGGGCGAAAGTCAGTTGAATTTGCTCATGCCGTTGAAACTAGGCAATGTTCCCGACGAAAAGGCCCTTTTACGATTGTCACGACATTTATCGTTTACGGAACGCCGGGCGCAAAATGCGGAGCGCGAACTGCGCGCCGTAAAGGTGCTGGGCCTGCTGGGTGAACACATCGGCGACGTTATTGACGGCGTGGTGACGGGGCTTAACAATTTTGGAATTTTCATTCAGTCTACGCGGTTTCTGGTGGAAGGGCTTATTCGCATCAACGATCTGCCGCCCGATTACTGGATATTCGATGAACGCACGGCATCACTGCGCGGTCAGCGCACCGGGCGCCGCATTTCCCTGGGCGATCCCGTGCGGGTCCAGATTGTAGCGGTCCATCTATCCACCAGACAGATGGATCTACTTCTCTTGGAGCATGGGTCCAGTGCAGGCGGCAAAGCCACTCTGCGACAAGTGCAGCCGCGGCAGCAACCCAAAGCCCTGCAACGCCACGGACCGCGTGAAGACCGCAACAAAGATTCACGCCTGCGCCAGCGAGCCTATACTCAAAGTAGCGACGGCGCGGCCAGGCCGGGAGGTACAAATACCGGTCCAAAACAGGGGCAACCTACCCGCAGATCAGGGCAGGGCGGCTATAAACCCGCCCGGGGGAACCGAAAAAAGCAGCGGTTCCATCGTTAGTCAACCCAACACACGCGTGCGTTATGTATTTCCCATCCAATGGCAAATTGGTGCTTCCAAGCGGCCGCCCGCTACGACATCTGACTGCGTTGGCGCTGCTCACGGGTGCAATGATCGCGGTGCTGAGCCTCAATGGCTGCGAAACACGAGTGATTAAGGACAACAGCGTGGACGCCCGCCTCGGTCGCAGCATGCCCGCGGGAAATCTGCAAGCTGGCCGGGGTGGTACCTATCAGACACCGCACG
>JABEVA010000390.1 GCA_013044065.1 Phycisphaerae bacterium | reverse complement strand
GTCATGCGCTAGAAATATGCTCTCGGGGTTCGGTATGGCGAAATATACGCTCAGGGAGCCTGTCCAGGCCGGGTATCACCGGCCCCGGCTGCATAAAAATGGGTAGTCATCATGCCTCTACCGCAATTTCTTAAGGCGGTGCTGCAATTACCTGACTAAATGCCTAGCGACACGCCTCACCAAGCAACTGGATCCTTCGGTTCATATCTTCCTGGCTGTGGCCGTACGTTACGTAGATAGGGTCCATCGCCCCGCCGCAGCGCTGGAAAACCACAGCCGTGGGCATGTCATAGTCGTCCCATCCCGAAATAAGCAGATACCCCCCCGGCTTAATCAACCTGATAATACTGTGCATCCGGACACGCAGAGTTTCAGGTTCCATCTCCTCCATCACGTAGTACAAATTATGATTGCAGTACACCGCCTGGAATATGCCGTCCGCGAATGGTGCCTGGTATCCGTCGGCCACCACGAAACCCCGGGGCGCACACTCATACGTATCAAGATATTCGTGGATCAGGCTACCAATGGTCGGGCTGTATACGCTTACATAGCCATCCCGCGCCTGCCGGATCGTACGGCGTATGGCGATTCTTATTCTTGTTTCGGATATCTCCAGGCCGATGACGATGCTGCTCTTGTGCTGGTTGGCCAGTACCACGGTGGAGACGCCCTCCGAACACCCCCAATCCAGCACCGTGTCCCCGGATCCGATTTCCAGCCTGGCACCCTCGAATGCAGTTTCGCTCCGGTGCGCAAGCGTTTTATAGTGCAGGTGATAACCGGCCCGACGCGGATACTTTTCTTCCGTCACGGGAGTTATTGAAGCAATGCCAAGAATGTTCTTGAACATCCCCTGCAACTCTAGGTCATAGTGTCGCTTCGACAACGCAGGTCCGCCTCCTGGCGCGATGAGCCTCGGCCATCCAGCCGAGGCTCATGCACCATCACACCAAAACACTCAAAAACAGATATCGCCGCCCCGGTCAAACCACGGGCGGCGATACCATACAACTTACACTGACACACGCGCACCGTGCCCCGTCGCTGCGGGGTCTGAGTCGCTGTAGTCGTCCTCGGCAAGCCCATAAGCCTCTTCACCGTGGACTGCATGATCGCCAATCCTAAGCATGGCATCCGACATGCGCAGCGGCACAAATATCTTGATCACGTAGAGAATTACAGCCGTCACAATCACATTGAGTGCAATAATGAACACCGCACCCCATAGCTGCAACTGGAACTGGTGGATGCCGCCACCGTAAAACAGGCCTCCGTTGGTGTTCACACAAGCAAAGGCCGATTCACCCTGCGTGGTTGCCAACAGGCCGACCAACAGGCCACCGGTCAAGCCGGCCACTCCATGCGTATGCACAACACCCAGGCAGTCATCCACCTTTTTGAAGATGGCAAGCTTGGAGCCAAGGACATTCATGGTGAACCACGGAATGGTGCCGGCGCACAATCCTACAATCAGCGCCCCGTATCCGTTGCACACACCGGCAGAGGGTGTAATTGCCACCAAGCCCGCAATCATCCCATTGACCGCACCAAGGACCGATGGTTTGCCATATTTAGCGTAATCGCACAGCATCCACACCAACAGGGCAGCGGCAGTGGCCACATTGGTATTCAAGACAGCGACTGCGGCATCGGCATTAGCCGAATATGGATCACCGCCGTTGAAACCGTTCCAGCCCAGCCAGACCATGCCGGCACCAGCCAGTACCATCAGGATATTGTTGGCCTTGAAGTTGCTGCGATCCTGCGGAAGGCGCGGGCCGATGATCGCCGCTGCGGTAAAGGCACTGGCGCCGGCAGCCAAGTGAATCACATAACCACCTGAATAGTCAATCACGCCCCATTGAGCCAACCAGCCTCCGCCCCACAAGGTGAACGCACCGACGGTGTAGGAAAAAGTCAGCCACAGCGGAACAAACAGCATCCAAGCCACAAAACTCATGCGACCAAAGAGTGATCCGGCAATCAAAATGAGTGTAATGGCCGCAAATACAAACTGAAAGTAAACCATGGCGGCCATCGGAAACGCAGCCGTGGCAAAGGGCGATGCCGGATTTTGCCCCGGCACAATCGCCTGGTTTAATTCATCCAGCATACTGGCCACCGGTGCCGGGTGTCCGAGAAATGACGTCCATCCCGGGCCGAATCCCATATTATACGCCCACAGCAGCCACGCGATAAGCACCGCCGAAAAGGCGTAAAAAACCATAAACGCGGAATTGACGGCCCATTTTTTCTTGACCACGCCGCCGTACAAAATGGCCAAGCCCGGGATGCTTTGCATACCGACGATCGTGGCCGCAATGAGCTGCCAAGCCGTATCGCCATGCGAAAGCCAAGTGGGAGTTGCATAATTAACCGCCGCCGGCGCACTGGTTGGCGGAGCCGGTGCGGCTGTCGTTTGCGCGAACAACGGAGCAGCCAGCATGATCACCATCATGACCAAGGCCATGATCGAAAACCAGCGTATCCGCTCCCGTGAGAACAGGTTTTCTGAAAGCATAGGAAATCTCCATTAAGCGTACCACAGGAAGGCGATCCACTTTTCCGGCACACGCCGAAAAAAATGCGAATCACAGCATTACTTCCTCAAAAACCGAAGAACCAACCGGGCCGGCCGATGATGGCGTCCATGGGCTGCCGACATGCGCACCGGCCCCTCTATTCTCCTGAACTCAAATAGCGTCTTTATTTCAACATGTTGTCCTCCTGTTCCTTTTCTGCGCGCACCACCGGCGGACAAGGCCCTTGCGAGGAGACCCTGGAAAATTCACTCCGGCAACCACATATTGCCGCGGATGGACAGCTTTCATCATGCTGCCAGCCCTGCCAGATAGAAATAGCAAACTCTGTGCCATTACCCGCACAGCCGATGCAGACCAGCGCCAGCCCAACCGCCGGCCACAATCGCGTGTAACTGTGCTTAAAATCTGGGCGACGTGACGAAAATGGGATGGCAAATTGCCTGCTTAAACGAAGGATAGGGACCGCGTCAAAATAAATTTATATTTTTTCGCGCAGGAATTTTGGCCGCTGGCGAGGCGTGACGGGCGCGCATACCCCGTCCGTGTACCTGTACGGAGCGACCAAAGAAGCCCGCAGCCAAAAGGACCAGCCGGAAATTGTAAGGTTATCTTTGCCAGGTCCCGACAGCGGGAATCGTAGCTCAACGATACTCAGCCCGCCGAGATGAAAGCTTTAATACGTGAAAGCGTTTTATCCCGACCCAGCAAGGCGATGGTTTCCAGCAGCGGTGGCGACACCGCTCCGCCACTGACCGCCACGCGCATCGCCTGAGCCGCCGCCCCCTTCTTTTCACCTAAAGACAAGATCTTTTCCATGGCCCCAGCCAAGCCCGGTCTGTGCCATTCCTCCACTGTGGTCAAAATCAGATAAATCTGCCGCAAAAAGGCCTGGCCTTCATCCGTGTTGACGAACTTGCTTTTGGCTTTTTCATCGTACACGGGATCTTGAAAGAAAAATCCGCAGTTTCTGGCCATCTCCGCAAATGTGGCCATGCGATCTTTATACATGGCCAATAGTTCCCGCAGTACCGCATCGGAAGCCGCCTTCAACGGATAATCCGTCACCTCGATGAAACTCTTCAGGGCGGCAAGAAGTTCATCCATCGAGGCCTTGCGAATGTATTCTCCATTCATCCAGGTAAGCTTTTTGCGATCAAAGCGGCCGTTGGTCTTGCCAATCGTTTCAACAGAAAATAACTTCAGCATTTCCTCCCGGGACAGCACTTCGCGATTCTCTCCCGGAGCCCAACCGATCAAGGCAATGAAATTCAGCAAGGCCTCAGCCATGTAGCCGCTGCGGCGAAAATCCTGCACATCTATTTCCGGTAGATCCAGCCCAATTGCGCCGGTCAATGTGGCCGCCAGTGCGGTATCGTCCACCTTTTTTGTTATAAACACATGTATCTGCTCCAGGGCGACCCCCGTAGCCGCAGCCAATTTGGAATAATCCTCATCCGCGGTCCGCTTCGCATACGCCTGCAATCCGGCACGGGCGGCCCGGGTCTTGTCCCGTTTGGACATTTTGGTGGAATCCATATTAAAGACCAGCGGGGTATGGGCATATTGCGGCGGCACCCATCCCAAAGCCCGGTACAGCGCTAAATGCTTGGGCGTGTTCATCAGGTGTTCCTGGGCCCGTAATACATGGGTGACACCCATCGCGTGGTCATCCACCACCACCGCAAAGTGATACGTGGGGAAACCATCTGATTTACGTATAATTATATCATCATGTTCATCAGCACGCACCGTCACATCTCCCAGTATGGCATCGTGGATCGTGATGTCTTCGTATGGCATGTCAAAACGAATCACCGTTGGACCGTCTGTTGGTCCAGCTCGCCCCGGCATGGACCGACGATAGCGAAAGGGCCGCCTGGCTTTATCGAATACGCCGCGCATGGCAGCCAGTTGCTCCGGCGTTTCGTAGCATTCATACGCCCGCCCCGCCTTGAACAGCTCCTGGAGATGTTCTTCATATGTCGCCAGGCGCATGCTTTGAAAATATTCATTCTTGCCGCCCCCAGCCTGCGGACCTTCATCCCAATTCAATCCCAGCCAGAGGAGATCCTGTAGAATTCCCGCCGCCGATTCCGCCGTCGAGCGAACCTGATCCGTATCCTCAATGCGCAAAATGAATTTACCGCCCAGGCGACGGGCATAAAGCCAGTTGAATAAGGCTGTTCTTGCCCCGCCGACATGCAGAAATCCGGTAGGGGATGGAGCAAATCTGGTTTTCATCATGAAGATTGTCCTTGGTTCAATGCGTATTTTGCGCTTCAATGAGCCCTGGGCACCGGGATCCTTGGCGATATTAGCCGACGATCTTGCCATTGGCCAGCGTCCATTGACCCAATTCCGACGCACCGGGACCGGAACCGCCAATGACCAACGCCGGAGTGGAAAATTTTTTGCGATAGGCCTCCACCATGTCGGCCAG
>JABEVA010000389.1 GCA_013044065.1 Phycisphaerae bacterium | reverse complement strand
GTATTTGCGTGTGCATTACAGGCAATGGGCTTAAGACCACAGAAGTCGTGGCGGATCAATTGGTGATGCCCACGTCTATCCCACCGAAACTCGAAGCGTTTGACGCTTTTATTGCCGAGTTGGATGGTGTCGGCGGCACGCGGGAATTGGAGCCTTTGGCGGCCGGCAGCCCAACACCTTGAGAATAGTTGCAACAGGAGATTATACGCATGGCAGTTACAATTAGAATTCCGACCCCTTTGCGGCAGATGACCAATGGCGCAGAATCCGTGGAGGTGGAGGGTGGCGATGTGAATGAGTTGCTTTTGGCGCTGTGCGCTAAGTTTGAAGGTATGGACAAACGCCTTTTCAAACAGCCCGGCGAACTCAACCGATTCGTGAACATTTATGTCAATGAAGAGGACATCCGCTTTCTGGATAATTTACAAACCAAAATTAAACCCGGTGATGATGTCAGCGTTGTCCCCGCGATTGCGGGAGGTTGAAGATGACAGCATCTGGGAAAATAAAAAAACGAGTGTGGCTGACCTTCGGCTCTCGCCGCATGGTGGAAACGCCTGCGCTGTGGCGCATGGCCCGCAAATTCCCGGATGTGAGTTTTGATATCCGTCAGGCCAGCGTGACTGCGGAAATCGGAATCATGGCCGTGCTTTTTGAAGGCCAACAACCGGAGGTCCAAGCCGCCATGGCCTTCTTACAGGAACAAGGCGTAACCGTGGAACCGATCGAAAAAAGCGTGGTGGAAGGGTAAACTCAATATGGCGTTATCCGAAATAGCTGAACAACTTGAACAGGCCGATCCGGCGTTGGCGCGGTACAACCGACAAATGCTGTGGGCACCTATTGGTGTTGAAGGCCAGAGAAAACTTAAACAGGCACGCGTTTTTATGGTGGGCTGCGGGGCCTTGGGCACCGTGCTGGCCAATACGCTGGCCCGGGCGGGCGTGGGACATTTGACCATTGCCGATCGGGATTTTATTGAAATCAATAATTTGCAGCGGCAAGTGCTTTTTGATGAAACAGACATTGCCGATCAATTGCCCAAGGCGGAAGCGGCGAAACGAAAAATCGCTAAAATTAATTCCACCGTGCGGGTGGATGCGGTGGTCTCGGATATTAATTTTAAAAACATCACCCAATTTGCCCAAGGGCAGGATTTGCTCCTGGACGGCACGGATAATTTTGAAACCCGATTTTTAATCAACGATGTTTCCGCCAAACTCAACATTCCATGGATTTACGGTGCTTGCATCAGTGCCATGGGATTGGCCATGGTGGTTCGCCCCGGCGTTACGCCTTGCTTACGCTGCATTTTTGAAAGCGCCCCACCGCCGGGCATGAACCCCACCTGCGATACCGCTGGAGTGCTGGGGCCCACGGTGAATGTGGTGGCCAGTTGGCAGGCCATGGAAGCCATCAAGATGTTGACCGGTAACATCAATGCGGTCAGCAAGGCCCTGTTCAGTTTCGATTTGTGGGACAACCGCTACCAGCAGTTGAACGTTTCCAAGGCCCGGGAAATCGCCGATTGCCCGGTGTGCAAGCACAAAAAATATGAATTTTTGACCGGAGATTTCAGCAGTTCTACAATTTCCCTCTGCGGTCGTAACGCGGTGCAGGTGAATAACCCGGCTGTGGAAAAGGTGGATTTTGAGCAAATTGCCAAGGGGCTGCGCACGGTGGGCAATCCCACGTTCAACAAGTTCATGCTGAAGTGTTCCATCCGTGAAGGACACGGCGAACGGACACGACATTTTGATTTGACCGTTTTCGCCGATGGGCGTGCTATTATTAAAGGAACCAACGACGTTGCTGTAGCTAGAGCGGTATACGCTAAATATGTTGGAGCTTGATGGCGGTGGTTCGCTGGAGCCGTCTGTTCCAGTAGAATAATTGTCCAAGGTTGCAATGAGTCGCTTTTACTTTTTTAAGGAGTAGTTTTATGATCCAAGCTTTTATCGGCACCCTCAACCTGACCCGTTCCGCCACTCTCAAGCTGGTGGCGGATCTCACCGATGGCCAAATGGTTTTGCAGCCGGCCCCGAAAACCAATCATCCAGCCTGGGTGCTGGGCCACCTGTATATGGTGGACTGCAATTTTCTGACTTTAATCGGCGGCAAAGCCCCGGAGCTGGAAGCCAACTGGAAAGAGCTTTATGCCGGCGGCAGCACGCCCGTGGCTGACCGCAGCAAATATAAACCTAAGGCTTGGTACCTGGAACACATGGCGCAAGTACGCCAGCAAATTTTGGAGCGGTTGCCTAAATTGAGCGCGGCGGATTTAGACAAACCGCATCCCGATCCCGCCCGACGAGAGCGTTTTCCCACCATCGGCCATACCATATTTATGTATGGCACGTGGCACGAAGGCTACCACGCGGGACAACTATCCACCTGGCGTCGCGTGCAGGGTTTACCGGCCGTTTAGAAGTAGCGTTGGCCTTGCGCCGCGGCGGTATGAGCGATTAACTGAAAGCCACGAAAGTCATTGCTCACGCAATGAAGGGTGTGGTTCTGCGCAGTGCGCCACCAACGGTTGCGGCCGGATAGGTCCCGCATCCGGCCAAATAAGGACGGTGCGCAGCAAAGAGCATTGATGGCGGATGATAAGTACCCAGCGGCCGGCGATGCCAGTGGCTATTTCGTCGTCTTGACAGCGCGCGGCTCCGTACCCGCTAAAAGCCGCCGAATGTTACTGCGATGTTTTACCACCAGGATAATGCCTAAAAGCCAACTTGCCGCCAGCAGGGGCCAAAGTTGGGGCCAGTGAGTCATGCCAAAGAGATGCGAGAACTCCGGGGCAATCCGCCCAAAAAATGGCACCATGAACATAAACACCACGGTAGCCGCCAGTGACGCCACGGAAATGATGCGCCAAGTCAGAAATACCAGCAGAAAAACCAGCCCGGCCACGATGCCGGCGAGCGTAAAGACCGGCCAAATGCCCAGCACCGCCCCAAAACTGGTCGCCACGCCTTTGCCCCCGTGAAAGCGCAGATAAATCGGAAACAAATGCCCGCCAACCGCCGCACCGGCTGTCAACAGCGGAAGATAGATCGTAGCGTGCCACCGTTGGGTCAGTAAATCGCTGCCCAGCACCGGCAACAAACCTTTCAGAAAGTCCAAAGCAAAGGCATAAAAAAAATACCGCAATCCCAGCACCCGTCCGGCGTTAGTGGCACCAATGTTTCCGCTGCCGTGCTTACGAATATCCACACCCTGGGCCAGCCCCAGCAACAAACCGAAAGGGATAGCTCCCAACAGGTAGGCGACAACAGGCCCCAACAGCGCCAGCCAAATAATGTGATCGGATGACATCATTAATTCCTCACGTCATGGCCCCGACACGCCCGCACCGCCACCACACCGTCCAGCATTCCCTGCCATCCGACGAACCGGCGGATTATACCGACTCGGATGCGGGTTTCACCCATCATACGCGACGAACGGCCCTGGGGAGCTTATAATGGTATGTTTTCCCGGCCGACCGCCGGCCTCTAGTGTGGATATTGTATTCAACCGCAACATGACCAATAACCGAATATATAGAAGTTGCCGCGTTAGCGGACTGACGCGACCGGGGATTTTTTGCAGCGACGCAACGACAGGCCACGCGGTCTGGCCGCTTGATCTGTTTAAAATGAGGTCCAACCTATGAATATAACGGTTATTGGCTGCGGCTATGTCGGTTTGGTTTCCGGCACATGCTTGGCCGCGCTTGGCCATCGCATTATCGCCGTAGATGTGGACCAGGCCCGCGTGGAAAGCTTGCGTCAAGGTAAAGTGCCTATCTATGAACCCGGCTTGTCGGAACTGATTCAGGCGGAAGTCAAGAACGGCCGCCTGTCCTTCACCACCGATACCGCCGCCGCCGTGGCCGCTTCCGAGACGATATTTATCGCCGTCGGTACGCCACCGGCTCCGGAAGGCGGCTACGACATGACCATGCTTTTTGCCGCAGCCAAAGCAGTGGCCGCAGCCGCCAACGGCCCCAAAACACTCGTCATTAAAAGCACGGTACCGCCTGGCACCGGAGACCAGGTGGAAGCACTTGTACAATCCGCCGCCCATCCCATGGAAGTAGCCAACAATCCGGAATTCCTGCGTGAAGGCACGGCCATTCAGGACTTTATGCAGCCCGACCGCATTATCTTCGGGGCTGGTTCCAATCAGGGGCTTTCTGTTCTGCGTGAAATTTATCAACCCCTGATCGATCGGGGCTACAGCATTTTTTCCATGGGTCGGCAAAGTGCGGAGCTTACCAAATTCGCCGCCAACGCCATGCTCGCGATGCGCATCAGTTTCATCAATGAGCTTTCGCAATTGGCGACGGCAGTCGGCGCGGACATTGAATCGGTCCGTATGGGCATTGGTTCCGACAAACGCATCGGCCCCGCATTTCTGAAAGCTGGGGTTGGGTATGGCGGATCCTGCTTTCCCAAAGATGTCGCGGCATTGGTCCATCAGATGCGCCGCCTTTCGCTTCAGCCGCACCTTCTGGAAGGAATTGAAAAGGCCAACCAACGACAAAAAGTGGCTTTTTCCAAGCGAATCCTGGATGTGCTGGCCGACGTTAAACATCCTCATATTGCGGTATGGGGCCTGGCCTTTAAGGCGGATACGGATGATGTACGTGAAGCCCCCGCCTTTGAAATAATCCGGGCCCTGCTTGCCGGCCATGCCACCGTGAGCGTCTATGATCCCCAAGCCATGCCCAACAGCCGTGCTGTTCTTAAAGACACTGTCCGCTGGTGCGATAATCTTGAACAATGCAGCCGTGGAGCCGACGCCGTGGCCCTGATTACCGATTGGCCGGTCTTTGTCACCGTCGATTGGCACGGCGTCAAGCAGTGGCTGCGCGGCCTGCACGTATTT
>JABEVA010000050.1 GCA_013044065.1 Phycisphaerae bacterium | reverse complement strand
TCGATACCCGCTCATGACACGGCCTCGCCAACAATTACGCCGCGAGCTCGCGGATGCGTAATATGACGACGGCAGTGCCATTCGTACCTGACCCCTTTATTGACTTGCGTTTTGGCGGTTTTCATCTATGATTTTGCGTCGGCGCTTTATAGAGGATATTTTATGTTGCAAGCATTGGTGGTTCATGGTGGCTGGGATGGTCACCAGCCCAAGGAAGTCGGAGAAATTTTTCGCAGCGTTCTGGTGAAGGAAGGCTTTCAGGTGGAAGTCAGTGCCACCCTCGACGCTTTCAATGATGCGGAGCGCCTGAAAAAGCTGGATCTGATCGTGCCGGTATGGACGATGGGTAAAATCAGCGGCCCGCAATCGCAGGCGGTGACCGCGGCGGTGGAATCGGGCGTGGGAATTGCCGGCTGCCACGGCGGCATGGGCGACGCGTTCCGCGAGGATTGCGGCTGGCAGTTTATGGTGGGCGGCCAATTTGTGGCCCACCCCGGCAACCAGATTCCCTACACGGTGAACATCCGCGATACCCAGCATGAAATTACCGCCAATCTGCGGGATTTTAATGTGCTAAGCGAGCTTTACTACATGCACGTGGACCCGTGCATCAAGGTTCTGGCCGTGTCGCGTATGCCTGCGCCCAACACCACCGGCCCGCACCTGGCCAACGGGGCCTTCGATATGCCGGTGGTATGGACCAAAATGCACGGTAAGGGACGGGTGTTTTATTCTTCGGTCGGGCATGACGCCAAGGTTGTTGCGGACGAACCGCACCTGACCATCATGCGGCGCGGCTTCAAGTGGGCGGCTGCGGGTAAGGGTCTTTCCCACGGATAATCAAAGTCAATTTAAAGGTACCTGACCCCTTTTACACGGCGATGGGGTTGATGTTCTCAACTTCAAAGCCCTGGCGTTCCAAAGCTGCGCTGACTTCATCGCGCACGCACGCATCCACTTCCAGCAAAAAGTCGTTAATCTTAAAACATGTGCCCGATACCACCGCAGTGCACGGGATGAATTCAACATCCGTCTGGAGTTTAAGCCCCATGGAGGCCATGCCGGGAATGGTATTGAGCGTCAGGCGCAGGTTCGTCAGCGAGTCGCCGGGGTAGGTGCCCGGACGAATCTTAAAAGCAACGCGGCGCCGGGCTGCGAGAAAGTCTTTGAGTTTTTCGGCCAAGGCGGCGCGGATGGCGGCGGGATCGGAGGCTTGGGCTTGTTCCATCCGCAAATGCCCATGCGACCACTGATCGCTCACGCACACGCGCAGGCGCCATTCTTGCTGATCCGGCTTTTCCACATCGCAGATCGCCAAGGCCCCGGAGCAGCGCGGCTCAAGGATTTGCTCCAGAGCCGTCGTGAGTTCCGCAGCCAGCTTCGCCGCCGCTGGACACGCGATTAACCGGGCGGTCTGCTGAACCTGCATAAAACCTCCAGGAAAGCCAAGCCTGCCGCATCCTGCGGCCTCAAGCGAAGTGCTGGTAGCATACCGCATCATTGGCGGGATTTCAAAAACAGCGGGGCAATGCTCCGCACCGCCGGGAGGCCGGAGTTTTGTTTTGCCGCGTGGTGCGCGGCCATCGCAGGCACCAAGACAGGCCGGGCTGGACGATGGCACAATCTCGATGGATCGGGAGATGAAAGGTGGCGGATTTGCTTTTCATCAGGGCCATCCCAAGACAGGCCAAGTTTAACTGATACAATGCCCTGTGCCTCGCCGCCCTTTTGGCACGGTTGGATCAGGTGGGCATCAGCCCTATGTTTGTGCATGGGCGTGGCGGGGTGCGGCGCAGAGCCGACGGGCCGGCCATCCGTATCCGAGCTTTGGTGGATGTTTCATGGTGGAGACTAAACTCTATGACTAAATTCAAAAGTGCGGTGTTTTCGATGCCTTATCGGCAAGTACATCTGGACTTTCACACCGGCC
Source organism: Phycisphaerae bacterium (assembly GCA_013044065.1). GTDB lineage: Bacteria > Planctomycetota > Phycisphaerae > WQYP01 > WQYP01 > JABEVA01. The sequence continues at coordinate 3,843 of JABEVA010000050.1, read as the reverse complement.
CGGCCATTGGGGATGTGGGAGCGAACTTTGACCCACGGGCGTTTGCCAAAGCCATGAAGCAAGCGCATGTGAACTCGGTGACGGTATTTGCCAAATGCCACCACGGCCATCTGTACTACAATACCCGCCATGGCGCGCGGCACCCCGGCTTGAAGAAAAATCTGGATCTGCTGGCCGGGCAGGTGGAAGCCCTGCACCGGGAAGGAATTCGGGCCCCCATTTATATGAGTGTGCAATGCGATGAATTCGCCGCCAACACCCATCCGGAATGGATTGCCAAAAATCCTGATGGATCGCATGTGGGGGCCAAGCCGCTGGATGCGGGCTGGCAGATACTGGATATGTCCAGCCCCTATCAGGATTACCTTTATGAGCAGACGGCGGAAGTGCTCAAATTGTTCCACCCAGTGGATGGCATATTTTTTGACATGTGCTGGGATCAACCGTCGGTCTCGCCATGGGCGCTGGCGGGCATGGCCAAGGAGAATCTCAATCCGGCAAGCGAGGCTGATCGGGCCAAGTATGCGACGATGGTTTCGCTGCGTTACATGAAACGATATTTTGATCAGGTCAAGGCGGTCTCGGGGGCAGCGGGGGTGTTTTTTAATTCCCGTCCATTTGCAAATCTGGCCCGGGAGGTTCAATACCAGACGCAGGCGGAAATTGAAGCCCTGCCCACCGGTGGCTGGGGCTACATGTATTTTCCGATGAACGTGCGTTTTGTCCGCAGGTTCGGGGTTCCCTACCTTGGGATGACGGCCCGGTTTCACAAATCCTGGGCGGATTTCGGGGGCCTGAAACCCTATGCCGCCTTGGAGTACGAAACCGCGCAGATGATTGCCCATGGAGCGCGATGTTCCATCGGTGATCAATTGCACCCGCGCGGCGTGCTGGACTCGGCGGCCTACGCACTCATCGGCAAGGTTTACCAGCGGGTGGAAGCGCGCGAGCCGTGGCTGGTCAACGCCGCACCAATATCACAAATAGGACTCTTTCAGGTGGTGAGAGAATCCCCGAACGTGTTGGAAACGGCCAGCCGTTCCAACGAAGGTGCCACGCGCATGCTCACGCAGCTTCGGCATCAGTTTGATCTGATCGATGGGGCCTCGGATTTCAGCCCGTACGAGCTGTTGATTTTGCCGGATGTGCCCTTCGAGGATGGCGGACTATTAAAGAAAGTAAAACAATACATGCGTGCGGGCGGGAAAATACTGGCCACCGGCCACGCCGGGTTGAACGCCGCGGGAAACAAAGTTCTGCTTTCGGAATTGGGCATAGCAGCCAGCGGCCCAGCACCGTTTCAAAATGTTTATTTCCGGCCGGATAAAAAGTTTGATTCCAGTCTCGCGCCAACAGACCATGTGCTCTACGATCGGAGCCTGCGGGTAACGGCCGGCCGGGGCACGGTTTTGGCGCAGGTGGTGGAACCTTATTTTGATCGCACGTGGCGGCATTTTTCCTCCCATGCGCAAACGCCGGGGGCCAGGCTATCCCGCTTTGCCGCCGCCGTGGCCACCTCGCGCACGGCCTACGTCGCGTTTCCGGTTTTTCACAGTTTTGCCGTCCATGGGAATCTGCCGTACCGGGATCTGGTGGCGGGCTTACTCCAACGGCTTTTGCCTCAGCCGTTACTCACCGTCAGCGGACCGAGCTATCTGGAAGCCACGTTGACTCGTCAAATGCAGCCGCTGCGCACCATCGTGCATCTGCTGGCGTATAGTGCCCAGCGGCGAACCATGCAGTTGGATATTGTTGAAGATATTGTGCCCTTGACGGATGTGGCCGTGGGCCTGCGAACCCTGCGTCGTCCCTTGCGTGTCTACATGGCTCCGGAGATGACGGACGTGCCGTTTGAATACAACCATGGGTATACGTGTGTGAGAGTCCCGCAAATCATGGGGCACGCGATGATGGTTCTGGAGGGATGTCATCCGGGCTGAAGGTGTCGGGGCGACGGCGGCGCAAAAGAAGACATTGCCGGATTTATCGGGTGCGCACCAGCGTGATGATGGCCGGGCCGCCCCGGTTTGATTGGGTGGGCAAGTATTGTGGGAACACGATATGCACGCGGCGGTGCGGATGGGCGAAACCCGCTGCCAGCAAGGCGGCCTTGATTTGGGCGAGTCGGCGGCGGGCGATGGTCATCATGACGCCACGGGTGCGGCGGGAGGCTTCGCGATCGGCACCGGGAGCGAGCATATCCGCTAAATAATTGATAGCCATTCGTGCGCGGGCGATTTTGCCATCCAATCGGGCCAAATGGGCGGTGCCGGCCGCAATAGCGGTATCCGAAAGACGAATAGCCAGTTCTCCGCGCAAAATACCAAGTTGCTGGCGGCGTTGGGCCAGCAGGTGGGTGGTGCGTGCTTCCAGCGCCTTGATCAGCTGGAGGCACTGGCTTTTCGTGGGGTTGGCCCGGCGTGCGGCCAGGGCAATGTCGGCGGTGGAAATTTGCTGCCGCACCACCACCTGCAAAGAGTTGTGATCGCGCAGCCGCCTGGTCAGCGCGTTCAACGCCAGCCAATCCCGACTGGTGAGGGTGGTGGAACTGGGCGCAAAGTGCAAGGTTAAGGGCGGCTCCTTGAGGGCTTGCACTTTCCCGGAAGCAAACAAAGAGGCCAGGCCGCCGGCAACCTTGAACGGTGAACTGGCAATTCCCACCGCCACCACTTGCACCAGGTCGGCCACGATCTGTCTGGTAATGGCGGACTTGGAAATATGGGCGGCGCTAAGGGGCACCGACAGCGGCAGGGTGATGGAGCCGTCCGGGGCTTCAATGGCGGCCAGGGCGATATTTAACGGGGTTGGCAGATGCAAGAGCTTGGCCAAAGCGCCGTGCGGCGCTTCCGAGAGGTTCAGGTTGGAAAACACCAGCTTGGTATGCAGGTTCATGCGATGATCGGGATGGAACCGGATGTCGCTGGAAGTGTCCAGGGTACCGGCGGTCAGGGTAACGCCATATTGTTTGGCCAAGGGGGCAAGTTCGGCCAGATACATTCCGCTAAGCGAAGCTCTGACCCAGCCGCGCGTACGCGGATACAAGTACAGTTGGCCATGGGATGCAAACTGGGCAAAAAGCGGCTGGCTCTTTTGCGCAGGCGCCGGCGTGGCCACGCGGCTCGGCACCGGCTTTGGCGCAGTGGTCGGCGCTTTTGGGGGAACGCCCGGATGGCCAACCGCGCCGGCATAAGCGATCAGGTTGAACCGCACGGGAATATGCGAAGTCAGCGGAACCGTGCCGAGGTTAAAGACCTGGGCTTCCATACCGGTGAGGGAAATTTCCAGCGGTGGGGTACAGGTATGGTCGAGGTATCGGGCATCAATTCCGCTGATGACTGTCCGTTTAACCAGAACCAATAACGGGTGCGAACGGGTCGGCTGCGGTACTGGGCGGACGCGCGGAGCCGGCACGTTGGTTAATGCCCGCGGGGCCGCAGCCGGCCGCGAACGCAGCGGCAGGCCCGCCACGCTCCAGCCGGTGGCGCTATGGCTTAGGCGCACGCTGGGCCGGCGGATATTGAGCAGGGGAACCGTGATCGACGAGTGCGCCGGATTCACGTTAATGGTTTCCGCACTGATTTGCCGCACGCCCGCGACCACCGGGCCATCCGGCCCGGCGCGAAAGGCTACCTTGGAGAGTGCAGCGCTGGCCGAAAATGACTGGGCAAAATTAAAATCCAGCGGTGAGCGGCGGTCCAACCGCAGGGCGACGGACGCATCGGCGCTAAGCGCTGCGGCTTTTAAGGCCCGCACGGCAAAGTGGCGGCCCAGTGCGGGCCTTAAAAGCCGCAGCGCTTAGCGCCGATGCGTCCGTCGCCCTGCGGTTGGACCGCCGCTCACCGC
>JABEVA010000388.1 GCA_013044065.1 Phycisphaerae bacterium | reverse complement strand
GGCGGGCCGTTGGCCGAGTGGCCGCCTTAGCAAAGCCAGTACCAATTAAATCGACAGGCCCTTCATCGGGACGCCACGGTCCTGAAAATCTTCGGGACCGGGCTGAAGGATGGCGCAATCCCCATGCCTCGGGAGACGCGAAGTGGCGGATGTTTCCTCAGGCCAGGCGCAGGCCAACCCTGTGGGAGACAAATCGATTACAATGGGCACCCGTTGGTTGCCCAAGGCGTTGTTGGATCCGGGATAGACGCATGCCGATTATTGTTGTTATCTTGCTGATTGTGCTGATGATTCTGGTTGTTAGCAGCTTGCTGGCCGCATTGACGCTGGGCCGTCGACAATCCGTTGCCACAGCGGCCCATGCCGGTCAACTGGAAAGCCTCCAGAAAGATATCGACCGACTGGATCGGCTGGTGCGTGATGAGATGGCGCAGGCGCGATCCGAAGCGGCGCAGACCGGACGCCAAGGACGCGAAGAGCTAGCGTCAGCCCTGAAAGGGGTCGGTGATTCGCTAAATTCCCAACTCACGCACATCACTCAGACCACCACGCAGCGTCTGGATGCGGTCCGGGATACCGTGGAAAAGCGTCTGGACACTGTGCGTAACGAGATTCAAGAACGTCTGAAACTTCTGCAAGCCGACAACAATAAGAACCTGGAGCAAATGCGCGTTACCGTGGACGAAAAGCTGCAGGGAACATTGGAAAAGCGGCTGGGGGAATCGTTCAAAATCGTCAGCGAACGGCTGGAGCAGGTGCATAAGGGCCTGGGAGAAATGCAATCGCTGGCGGCGGGCGTAGGTGATTTGAAAAAGGTGCTTACCAATATCAAGACCCGCGGAGGCATGGGCGAAGTGCAACTGGTGGCCTTGCTGGAAGACGCTCTGGACCCCGCGCAATTTGAGGCACAAGCCAACATCAAAGGTGACAACCGCGTGGATGCTGTGATCAAGCTGCCCGGCCACGATGCCAATTCCCAGGCACCTGTGCTGCTGCCCATTGACGCCAAATTTCCGCTGGAGGATTTTCAGCGTCTGGTCGTTGCCCAGGAGACAGGAGATAGCGCCATGATCGCAGCGGCGGCCAAAGAGTTGGAACAGTCGGTGGAAAATTGCGCCGCTTCGATTTGTAAAAAATATATCTCTCCACCGTTGACCACCGATTTTGCGATTTTATTTTTGCCCACGGAAAGTCTTTTTGCCGAGGTGATCCGTCAGACCGGGCTGGTAGATAAGCTGCGCCAGAAATACAGAATTACAATTGCCGGCCCCACCACTTTGTGGTCTATTCTGGCCAGTCTTAGGATGGGGTTTCAGACTCTGGCCATTCAAAAGCGTTCCGGTGAAGTCTGGCAGCTTCTTTCCAAGGTCAAAACCGAGTTTAATCTCTACGGCGAAGTCTTGGACAAGGTAAAAAAGAAGCTCGACGAGGCGGCCAATACCGTAGACCAGGCTGCGGTACGCACGCGTGCCATTGAGCGGAGCCTCAAGGATGTGCAAGCTCTGCCCGCGAACACGGTGGATATGCCGGATCAGCCATCGGCCTTGGGCAGATAGCGCTATGCAGAGTGTGGAAGAACGGCCTCACGCCGGAGCTACATTGGTGCCAGGATGGTTGTCGTGGCCATGTCTGAGGATGGGATGAGCCGCCATCTTAGGCGGAACCGCCTGACCGCCTCGTTGGAGAACCAAGAAATCCTGCGGGCTGATTTTGGCAACCAACAGCGTGGTGGGCAATACTTCTTTGTGCAGTCCGGGCGCGTGGATTTTGGTGATCTGCGCATTGGCCGGGCCGGCTATCAGACTGATGGTAATCACGCCTTCATTGCCAACGGCTTCATGGCGCAAGGCCATGCGAAAGATTTTCACGACGGCACAGCTAAGTTCCTCATCGCCATGAATTTTATGCACAGGAGCCGTGCCCATCTCCGCGCCAAGGGCTCTTTGCGCCTGGGCTGTGGTTAACACCGGCGCACGGGCCAGTTCTTGCTTGAGTGCATCGTGGAGGGATTTGACGGCAGCCGCAAATGTTTCACCCATCACCTGGGCATCGGCACTTTGCATGGATTTGCCGCAGGCGGCGCACGTAACTTCCTTCTTGAGAAAGGCCTTGATGGTACCGATGACACCACCACCGATGGAAAGCGTGCTGACACAATGCACACAGCGCGGAAAGTGACTTTCCATGTTCAACTCCTTAAACATTCCACCTGCCGCACACCGCTGATTTGTCTTGCCCACCGGGCAGTTGCGGTCGCGGCGTCGACATTCGGCGAGCACCTAACTAAAGTTATGATAACCGATGCCATCAGCAAATGCAAGGATTTTTCCATTGAGTGGGTTTGTAGGAGGGGCGTGGGCGGTACGACCACATTTATCGGCACCACCATCGAAACCGACCGCATAGATGTCGCCAATAAGGGTCCGGGCAAAAGGAACTTCGCCTTTTCCGGCTGGTTCTTTTGCCGGCCGGCTTGGTTGTGCGCTCCCTGGGCCTGGGGCCGGCTGGGGGCTAGCATCAGGCCGTATTTTCTGGCATGATGGCGGCGTTGACGGTGTATGCTGGAGGCCGCATGGCCATGAATACGCGCCCCGGTGCCTATTGGTTTGTGCCGCTGCTGCGACCACGAGAATCCGTGGTTGCACCACTGCAGATTTGCGCTGTGGATACGGTGCGACTCCGGGCCGGCGATTGTGAAAACCAGGTGCTGCATCAATTTTATACGGGCGTGTTGGGATTGTTGGAGATAGCGATCAGCGAGGAACGGCTGAGCTATCGTTTAGGGTTGATTGGGGTGGAGCTTTGGCGCAGCGCGGAAAGTTATAGCGCCCTGGCGATTACCGCTGATACTCAGCCCTTTCAATTTCATGCAAGGCCCCACCTTACCGACGGGGAAACGGGACAACACAACACGCGACGGGTCATTGGACAGATCGGCCTGATTATACGTAACTTTTCGGATGCAATTGCAAGGATCGGTCCTCATTGTGAAATCCTCCATGGCGATACCGGGCTATGCCGATCGGCGGTGCTCCGCGACCCCGCCGGAAACTTGATTTACCTGTTGGAGACCCGACCATTTTAGTGGCGGACACTACCCCCCACGGGAGAGCCGGATTCGTTGTGGTGTGAGCCAAGGCACCTTATTATCGGTATAGATTGGGGGTTCGGCTATGGGAAACGCAGGCAGTTTAAAATCGCGATGGGACCAGGGCAGAGGTGCGGTGGTAGGGTTGTTGGTGCTGCTATTCTTTTTGGGCGCGACATTGCTGTGGACCGGCCGCACCGCCTGGGGGCAGGGATTCGGGCTAAGTGGAGCTGCGGCCAAACCCATTGAAGCGGTAGCGCATGAAAAGGCCGCCATCATCACCATTCATGGCGCTATCGACGCAATCATGGCGGAGAGCGTCGTACGGCGCGTCGGCGAGGCGCAACAGGGCGGAGCCACTCTGATTATCTTTGATATCAATTCCACGGGCGGGCTGCTGGGGCCAGCCTTGAAAATTAACCATTTTCTACGGGCAATGTCCACCCCGACGGTGGGGTACATTCATCGACAGGCCATTGCCGCGGCGGCACTGGTGGCTGTGGCCTGTCAAAAAATTGTGATGAGCCGTCACGGGTTGGTCGGTGACGGACAACCGTTTGAAGTACATGGCTTAACGGCGAAAGCTATTACCAGCGGTGCTGCGGAGCACAATCCGTCGTTGGTGGTGAAAAGTTTGCTGGCATGCGGGCGCAAAAACGGTCTCAATACAATGCTGCTGCTGGGGATGGTTGATCCGGGATTGCAAATCGACGAAGTGCGCAACAGTATTACCGGCAAAACCCGGGTGGTTTCAGCCAAGACAAGGCGGATGCTCGTGGACGTGGTAACACAGGTGCCGGGCGGTCCGGCGGTACATCCGTGGTCTTTTGTCCGGGAGATCAAAAGAAAGGGCGAACTGTTGACGCTGGGATCACAACAGGCCCGCCGCATTGGCTTTTCGCAGGCCACAATCACCGGTCAGGACGATTTACTTGCCAAGCTCAATGTCGTGGGCGCTAGCGTACCGGTACTGCGTTTGGACCTGATGGAAAGATTCGCCCGCTGGCTGGCTGGGCCGTGGATCCGGTTCATACTATTTTTGCTGGTGCTGGTGTTTGGCTACATTGAATTGGCCCATCCCGGCACCCTGATTCCCGGAGCGGTTGCGGTGGTGGCCTTGGGACTATTGCTGGGAGCGCCTTATTTAACAGGTTTGGCACAATGGTGGGAGATCATCCTGATTGTGGTGGGAATTGTGATTGTCATTGCCGATATTCACTTTCTCGGCGGCATCGGTTTGCTGGCTGTGCCGGGGTTCATTCTGCTGATCATCGGGCTGGTGGCGAGCTTCATTCCGGCTCAACCCGGACATACCGGATTTCCGCTGATCAGCCAGACGTTTTCCGCCCTGCAAACGGGTGTGGCTGTGGTGGTGTTTGGCACAGTCGCGGGGATTGGCATTATTGTGATGCTGGTAAAATACCTGCAACTGGCTCCGGGGCTGCGCCGGCTGCAAATTGACCTGCCGACGGTGGCGGGAGTGGATTCGCCGGCACAACCCGGTGTGGGTGAAGGTGCGGTGCTCTCGCGTGAGCCGCTGTTTGTGGGGGCGGTGGGACGGGCGGTATCGGAACTGCGTCCGGCGGGCAAGGCGAGTTTCGATGGCCGATTGTTCAACGTGGTGGCGCAGGGCACGTATATTGCCCGGGACACCGCAATAGAGGTGATGCAGATCAGCGAAAATCAAATACTGGTTCGTGCGTTGACGGAAAAAAGGACGTGAATTCTATTGCTACGGCCAGGTCATCCCAAGGAGCATAAGCATGGACTTTGATTTATTGATCAGCGCGGTACTTTTGTTCACGGGTGCGTTGATCGTACTTTTTTCGGAGCTTTTTATACCGGCCCACGGCCTGCTGGCGGTTCTGTGCGGGCTGCTGGCGGTGGCGGGTGTGGCGGTGTGTTTTGCCATGGGCACGAAAGCCGGATTATTGGCCACCGTGGGAACGATTGTTCTTGGACCGGTGGTTTTGACGTTAATGGTGAAGCTTTATCCGAGCAGCCCGGTAGGCAAGCGTGTGCTGTTGCAGCCGCCACCACCGGATACCGCTGACGGTCTGGCCCGCGAAACGGCGGACCTGGCGCAATTGCTGGGCCGACGGGGAATGGCGGCAACGATTCTGCGTCCGGCGGGGATATGCGAGTTTGACGGGCGGCGGGTTGATTGTCTAAGCGAATCGCAGGTGATCGCCGGCGGATCGGCGGTGGAGGTCATCCGGGTGGACGGTCCGCACGTGTACGTGCGTTTAGCACGTCCAGAGACGGCAGGCTGATGGCATATCGATCAAGACGTTCGGGACGTACCGGGCAATGCCGACGGAAATACATCCGGACCTGATCGGTTCGGCCGCAGGTAATTTCATCGTGATTTCTGGCAATGCCTGCAGTACACAGTGGTGCGTCCGGCCACTACCAACATTTTGAGATTATCGCCACAACGAAAGCACGGGCGGCCTCCACGGCCATAAACCTGAAGGCTGGCGGCAAAGCCACCCGGCTGCCCGGCGGCATTGCGATAATCGCGAAGCGTGGTGCCGCCGGCGGAGAGTGATTTTTGCAGCACCAGATGAATGGCCTCTACCAACTTTTGTATTAGGTTCGACGAAAGCCGCCGCACGAGCGTGAGCGGGCTTAACCCGCATAGCCAGAGGGCCTCATCCACATAAATGTTGCCCAACCCAGCCACATCGCGCTGGCCTAAAAGACGAGCCTTGAGCCGACCGCGTGCCGCCGACCAATGGCTTAAATGCGCGGCGGTCAGATGCAGAGCATCCACGCCGAGCACCCCATGAATTTCCGCGGCACAGGCCTTTTCAAAGCTGGGATAATACCACACACCTCCGAACCGTCGCGGATCACGCATGCGAATTTGCAGCCCGGACGTCAAGTCCATGATGAAATGGGTATGGGGTGGCAGAGGCAGATGCGCTGGAGAGCTTTCCAGCCGGCCGCTCATGCCCAGATGAAACATCAGCGTTTGCCCGTCATCGCAGCGGCAGAAGAGCTTTTTTCCGTGGCGATGGGTGGCCACCACGGTGCGTCCGTTCAAGTGCACCAAGGGGGCACGAGGTGGAGTGAGATAACCCGGGCGCAACAACCGCACGCGCGCCACCACAGCGCCGATGACCACCGGTTCCAAGGTTCGGCGAACCTCCTCGACTTCCGGAAGCTCAGGCATCTTGAACTCCGATGAAAGGGAAGAAGTTCGTCCGGCGATGCGGCGCGGCATCCAGCCGCGGTCAGCCTTGCGGCGAATCCGTCGCGGCTTTCGGAAGCAGGATTTTTTCCAAGGCGCTCATGAGCCGATCGATCCGGAACGGTTTGTTGAGGTAATCCTCCACGCCGAGGGATTCGGCATAAGTCTTATGCCGAGTGCCGAGATTGCCGGTGATCATAATTACATGCGGCTTGGTACCTTTGGCCTTCCGGGCCTTGATGCGTTCCAGCACTAAAAATCCGCTGCGTTTCGGAAGCATCATATCGAGAATAACGACATCCGGGTGTTCACGTTCGGAGATTTCCACAGCAGCATTGCCATCACTGGCGGAAAGCAACCTCGCCCCGGTGATGGAAAGCGCCGCAGTGATGGTGGAAAGCACATCAGGGTCGTCATCCACAACCAAAATGGTTGCATCCTTAAACTGAATATCACTCATTGGTTGCCCCTTTTTAAAACGTCAGGCAGGTTATAATTTAACCCAATTTCGGAAAAATTTCACCCCAGGCGGACTAAGTTACCAGCGCCACCACCAGCGAGAGCTTGGCATCAACAAGGCCTTAGGTTCAGCCGTTCCGGCCAGCCTGGGAAGCCAAAGGCCTTCAATGGTCCTAAAACGTGCCGACCCGCCCGCAGACGACTGTGCCCATAGTATAGCAGCCTTGTGGTGGTATTGGCCAGTGGGTTGGCAGGCTGTCAGACCCAGATTAAAATGTCCGCTTTTGTGGGCGTGGAAAGGGGGCGATTTGGAGCGTGGATCGACGGGTCGGGTAGTGTGCGACTGGCGTGTCTCCAGGAGGGAAGAGAGTTGTCCCGGCGAGCCGGAACCCCGTCGGCGGCAGAGGCGGAGGGCCTGCGGATAGACCGGGAGAAACTCTTGACGTCCTATGATTTTCCGGCCAAGCAGTTGGACGCACATTCGCACCACCAATTCGATCGAGAGCATTTTCTCCACGGTGCGGCTGCGGCATAACAAGACACGAAACAATGCCGGGCGGAAAGCCTGTCTGGCCATGGTTTACAAGCTCTGCCAGAGTGCTCAACGGGGCTTTCTGCGGCTCAATGGCACCGAGCTAATTCAAGATGTTATTGCCGGAATTTAATATGAAGATGGAGTAAAAACAATCGCCGCCTAAGATTCGCCATCCACAACATTTGACAGTAGCCCGTCTCAATAAGTAAGGGTTAAGTGCCGTGCTGGCGGTTGCATACATTTTGCGTTCCCACTTAAGAGTTCTGGCACGCTGCGCGGTGAAGAGCTTTGCGGAGACTGCGGCGCGTGGCAAGAATCTTTGCGCTGTGTGCTGTGTGAGGAATTTAGCGGGTGGTGGCACGGAGGATCGACGACGGCGGGATCAGCGGCGGGTCCATATATCGAGGCCGGAGTCGGCGCGTGCGGGCGGCATTTCCATTTCGGCGGCGATGGCGGCGGCGGTGTGTTCTTCAAATTTGGCGGGGATATCGACATGTAGCGGTACGGTGGCACCTTGAATTTGGGCGTCGATGCCGGCCAAACATGCGGCCATGACATCATGCACATCAAAGCCGACGCGCTTGATGGGAAGAGTGGTGGTGCGTGGTTTGGGAAAATTGCAATGGGCCACGAGATCCAGATCGGCGCCAACTTTGACGCCGGCCATGAGAAGGCCGGAAAGAGCGGTTTCTAAAAGGTTGTCATCGGCAATGATCAATCCATCGGGTCGTTGGTTGGCACCGGCATAAAACATCAGTTCAACGGCATTGGTGGCGCATTCGGGGTGGGCTAGGTCCAAGCCCTGAAACCATCGGGCGGCGCTGGAGAGGCCATGCCGAGCTACGGCTTCCATCCAGAAATTGGCCCATAGGCCGTGGGCATGGGAACTAAGAATCAGGGCCACTTTTTTTCGTCCACGGGACTTTAGATAATCCAGGGCCAGCAATATCACGGATTGGCCCTGCGGGCTTACAGATGGAATACCACGTTCGCTGGCACTGGCGATTTCCACGCGGGCGATTCCGGGTTCGGTTATCACGGGTAAGCCCTGGAGGTGGGAGGTTTGGGAGGCAAAGATAATTCCCGCCAAGCGGCGGTGGCGGATATCGTCGAGCAATTTATGATAATCCGGACTTTCCTGGGGATGTTCGGTTCCGTAATAACAGACAATGCGGCGCGGGCCGTTGCGGGTGATTCGAGCGGCTTCGCCTTCCAGGGCACTCCAAAACAGGTTCCAGTTTGAATTTCCTGAGGGACTGCCGGCAAAGACCAGGCCATATTGCCACAGGTGCGGCGGGTGAGGAGCCACAAAGGTGCCAGCGCGGCCACGGGCGTATATGTAGCCATCGGCGGCTAAGCGGTCCAGAGCGCGCTGAAGGGTGACATTGCTGACATCGTATTTTTCCAGCAGTTGCAGGCGCAGGGGGAGG
>JABEVA010000387.1 GCA_013044065.1 Phycisphaerae bacterium | reverse complement strand
TGCTTAAGCAGCACGGTGCAACTGTTTTCCGGCGGTACCCTATTAAAGAAAAGCCGGTATAATTTGCTGCTGATGAACTGGTCTTCCCCGCAGGGATATCCGTTTCGCCTGCCTCGTTGTCCGATCAGGAGTCTTTGACCATGAAGCCATCTTCTCCCGCAAATTCCGCCCCCCACATTCTTTCCACCAGCCCTGAACATCAGCGTCGGGTTTCTCCCGATTCCGCCAAATTATGGGCCAAATGGGGGCCTTATCTTTCCGACCGGGCCTGGGGTACGGTTCGCGAAGATTATTCCCCCGATGGCAGCGCGTGGAGTTATTTTTCTCATGATATGGCCCGCAGCCGGGCGTACCGCTGGAGCGAAGACGGTATCGGAGGCCTTTCCGACGATCAACAAATTCTCTGCTTTGCGCCCGCCTTTTGGAATGGCCGTGATCCTATTCTCAAGGAGCGTTTCTTCGGCTTAACCAACCAGGAAGGCAACCATGGTGAAGATGTCAAAGAATACTGGTTCCATCTGGACAATCTTCCTTCCCATGCCTACATGAAAATGGTCTACCGCTATCCACTCTCCGAATTTCCTTATCGCCAACTGGTGGAAATTAATCGCCGCCGTGGTGCCGACCAACCGGAATATGAGCTGGTGGATACCGGTATCTTCGTAGACAACGCCTTTTTTGACATTCAAATCGAATATGCCAAGGCCGATCCGGGCACCATTTTATTTCGCTGTACCGTCACCAACAGATCTTCGGCCATCGCCACGGTGCATGTTTTGCCCACCGTCTGGTTTCGCAACACCTGGGCCTGGGGTAAAACCGCCGCCGCCGAGCCGACCATCCGCGACGGGAACACCGGCCGACCTGATGAAACGCTGCTGGTGGCCCAGCACCCGCAATTGGGTACGATCCATGTGTATGGGCGGGAATCGATAGAAACGCTTTTTACCTTCAACGAAACCAATCGCCGTAAACTTTTCAATGTTCCCAATACCCATCCCGCGGTGAAAGATGCTTTCCACGATTATCTTATCGGCCATAACGCCGCCGCCGTCCATCAGGGCGGCTTTGGTACCAAAGCCGCCCTGCATTACCAGTTGCATTTGGGTGCGGGCAGCAGCCATACCATCCAAATGGTTATCTCCGAGAAAGCCCGACCCCACCCCTACGAAAGTTTTGACGCTGTTTTCACCACCCGCATTGCCGAAGCCGACGCTTTTTATGCCTCCATGCTCCCGCAGGTCTGTGATGAGCAGATGCGTTTAATTCAAAGGCGGGCCTTTGCCGGCTTGCTTTGGAGTAAACAGTTTTATAACTACGACGTGGATGGTTGGCTCAAGGGCGACAGTGGCGCGCCGGCTCCGGAGTCCCGCCTGCGCGGCCGCAATTGCCATTGGAAGCATCTGGAATCCAAGGACATCATCGTCATGCCGGACAAATGGGAATACCCATGGTTTGCCGCCTGGGACTGGGCCTTCCACGCACTCACGTTGGGCTATGTGGATGTGCCCATGGCCAAGCAGCAGCTTGAACTGATCTGCTCGGAGCGCTACCAGAACCTCTCCGGCCAGTTGCCCGCCTATGAATGGGCCTTTGGTGACGTCAATCCGCCGGTGCAGGCTCTGGCGGTCTGGCGCATCTACAACCTGGATAAGCGCCGCAACCATGGCCAGGGCGATTTCGGATTTTTGGAACGCATGTACCACAAATTGCTGATTAACTTTGTCTGGTGGGTGAACTGCAAGGACCGCCGTGGCAATAACATTTTTGATGGTGGCTTTCTGGGGCTGGACAATATCTCCGTCTTTGATCGCAGTCGGCCCTTGCCCAATGGCGAGCATCTCGAACAGGCGGATGCTACCGGCTGGATGGGCCTGTTTTGTCTTAACATGATGACCATCGGGCTGGAACTTTCCCAGAAGGATCCCAATTATTCCCATCTGGTCGTGAAGTTTCTGGACCACTTTGCCGCCATTTCCAGTGCTATCAATTCTCCCGGCCATCATGGCTTGTGCTTATGGGACCAAACCGATGGCTTTTATTATGACACCATTGCCCAGGATCATTCCGCCAAATTCCCCCTGCGCGTGCGTTCACTCGTCGGGTTGATTCCGCTGCTGGCGGTGCAAATCATCGATCGCAGTTGGGTTGAAAACCTTCCCGCGTTCAAAGATCGCTCACAATCCGATGTTATGCGCAAATATATTGGCGAAGAGAATATCGGCTGGACCTGGTCCGCGGACTCCAGCCGGTGCCTCTTAAGCATTGCCAACAAAGATCGGCTGCAACGGGCCCTCCGCTACGTGGTCGATGAAAATGAATTTCTTTCCCCCTTCGGTCTGCGCAGCGTTTCCAAGTTCCATCAAAGCCATCCCTTCAGCCTGGGGTTGGATAACCGCCAGTGGGAAATTCGTTACGAACCGGCCGAATCCACCAATGGCCTTTTTGGCGGAAATTCCAATTGGCGCGGGCCTATCTGGTTTCCCACCGCGTATCTGCTGGTAACCGCCCTGCGAACTTATCATCACTTTTATGGCCCAACCCTGACGGTCCCCATACCCGGCCAAAACGGAAAATCCATGAACCTCCTGCAGCTTTCCGAAGAAATTTCCCGTCGCATGATTGCCATTTTCATGACCGACCAAAACGGCCGCCGGCCCGTGCACGGCGGGCAAAAGCTTTTTCAGGAAAACCCCCTCTGGAAAGATATGATCCCATTCCACGAATACTTTAACGGCGACGATGGCGCGGGACTCGGGGCCTCCCACCAGACTGGTTGGACCGCTTTGGTGGTGCAACTGATTGACTATGTTACCCGCAGCTACGAAAAAACCGGCGGATAGGCTGATGGAAAATGCGGCAGCTCCAAGGCCCCAGTCCGCTCTTCACCACCGATAGGCCCACGTTACCCGAACCGGCAAATTGCGGCGGTGGCCAGGAGTGTGTAGCTCGGATTATTGGCGACCAGTCGTGTCTGGCCCGCAACCGGACCACCCAGCCGCTTGCGGCTTAGCATGGCTCGGCAGCCAAGAACGTAACGGCCAACAAGTAGGAGTTACACCCGGCCAGGAGTGCCGGCTTTCCCCGCAATGGAGGCATTCCGGCGTTTACCGCATGGCCAAATTCTGCTAGAATCCATGCATGAAGTCGGTTTGGCTCAAATCGCTTTATTCTGGGGCAACGGCAAATCGGAGATTCGCACATGGCACACCCGCAATCCGGCAACAATAAGACCGATTCCGGCCACCGTATTAGTTTGTCCCCACCTGGCTCCGGATCTGAAGTCTCTGCGCCTGGTGTGGAGGTGGACCCGTTGGCGGAGTACGAAAAAAAAGAGAAATGCGGAATTTTTGGAATTGCCGGGCCGCCGGATGCGGTGGAACGCTGTTATTACGGTCTTTACGCCCTCCAGCACAGAGGTCAGGAATCCGCCGGCATTGCCGCCAGTGATGGCCAAGATATCAGCGCTCACACCGGGCTGGGCCTGGTGGCGGAGGTTTTTAATAAAAACGTTCTGCGCGATATGACTGGAATCGCCGCCATTGGTCATGTGCGGTATTCCACCTCCGGCTCGAATCGCAAGTGTAACGCCCAACCCATTCTGGAGGAATATCTTGATGGCCAGGTGGCGGTGGCGCACAACGGCAATCTGATCAACGCGGCGCGCCTGCGGCATGAATACCAGCAATACGGCCACATCTTCTATTCCACCAGCGATACTGAAATTGTTATTCACATGCTGGCCAAGCCCACGCACCAGGAAAAGCCCGATCCTCTGGCCCATGTGCTCCGGCATTTGCAGGGTGCATTTAGCATGTTGTTTTTATTTAAAGATCGCCTGGAAGCGTGCCGCGATCCCTGGGGTTTTCGTCCATTGGTGATTGGTAAAACCCGCGATGGCTTTTATTGTGTGGCCTCGGAAACCTGTGCCTTGGCCAGCATTCAGGCTACTTTTGTGCGGGAGGTGGAGCCGGGGGAAATTGTCACCATCGACCGGGGCGGCACCACTCTCAAAAGCCGGTTTTACACGGAAGACCGCCATGCCCGGGCGCACTGTGCCTTTGAACATGTGTATTTTGCCAGTCCGTCCAGCACGCTCTTCGGCGATACGGTGGTGATGGTGCGGCAGAAGATGGGGCGGCGGCTGGCCATTGAATCGCCCGTGGATGCGGACATCGTCATTCCCATTCCCGACAGCGGACGCTCCGCAGCCCTAGGTTTCAGCAAGCAAAGCGGTATCCCATTTGAAGAAGGAATTGTGCCCAATCGGTACGTCGGCCGATCCTTCCTGCAGCCTTCGCAGCAGATGCGCGACCTGGCAGTGCAGATGAAATTGATCGTCATTCCGGATGTGGTCCGCGACAAGCGCCTGGTGGTCGTGGAAGATTCAATTGTGCGCGGCACCACTACCCGTGGCAAAATTCTGGCCCTGCGGCGCGCCGGGGCCAAAGAAGTCCACATGCGGGTAAGCTGTCCGCCGATTCGGCATCCCTGTTTTTTCGGCATTGATTTTCCCACGCCCGGCGAACTCATTGCCAACGGTCGTACCGTTGCTGAAATCCGCGATTTTATTGAGGTGGATTCCCTGGCCTACCTGTCCTTGGAGGGCATGTTGGAATGTTTAAGCCATCCTCCGGGGCATTATTGTACGGCGTGCTGGTCGGGGGCCTATCCTATCCCCGTGGATCTCACCGTTTCCAAATTTGGTCTGGAACGCCATCAACTCAAAATGTTTGAGTGATGGGCTGCAGATGCTGCTTCCATCGCCCGCCATTTGGGCAGTGGCTTAAAACCAAATGAACCAGCCGGAAAGTGGGAAGTTATTTTTGCCCGGTCCCAAAGGGTGTGATTTGTGATTTCAGGCCATGGTCCTTACGATGGCCCGCCATGATGACTCGTGCCTATCCAAGCTCGTACCTTCCACCGCCCCGCGGCCACGCTACCGCCGGTCCATCGCTCTTCTTGGGGCGTGGTGCTCTGCTCGCCGGTATCCTAGCGCTGCTGATCGTGCCCGCCGGCTGCCGCAAAAAAGCATCTGTGCCGCTGCGCCACACGCCTGCCGGCGTGGTTCAACCGGTGCGAATTGCCTGCAGCGTTCCCGCAGCCACCCAGATACTCCTGCAACTTGGTGCCGCCGGCGACTTGGTTGGGGTATCGAGTTTCGACCGGACGCTGCTGCCTCCACCGCTGCAAGCGCTGCCAGTTATCGGCAATTATCTGCATCTGGATTATGAAACACTTCTCAATGTCCAGCCGACGGTGTTGGTGGTGCAGATGGCCCCGGCCCGCTTGCCGCTAAGCCTGACCCATTTTGTCCGCCGCAATCGCATCGCCCTGGTGAATGTTCGCCTGAATACCCTGCAACAGTTGTATGCCAGCGCCAAGCGTCTCGGGTCTGTGACCGGCTCGACCGCCCGCGCAGCACGGATGATTGCCGATGCCCAAGCCCGGTTGGCCGCCATTCACCGCCGCTATGCGCTTCGTCCCCATCCCCGCGTGGTTTTCTTAATCAGCACCCAGCCGCTGATGGCTGTCGGCAAAAGCACCTTTTTAGATCAGTTGATCGGTGTGGCGGGCGGCAACAATGTGGGTGAAAAACTCGGCTCTGGCTATCCTGCCCTGACCCGCGAGACGCTGGTGGACTTAAAACCACAAATCTTGTTGATCGGGCTGCCCGGAGAACCGGCGGCAACGGGGCCGGCCGATCCACGGCTTGCGCCATGGTTGGCGTTGCCGGTGCCGGCTGCGCAAAACCATCAGGTCTATCTGGTAACGGGCGGACGCTCACAAATGGCGACGCTGCAAGTGTACAAAACTGCGGCCCTCGTCGGTCGTTTGATTCATGGCGGTAATATCAGGAAGTCGGGCGGATGATCAAGTTAGGCAGCCATGAACACCCCGTCTTCGGCTATATGGTATATGTGGCGGTGGGGGCGCTGTTGACCACCGTGGTGCTGATGTTATGTCTGGCTCTCGGCCCCGGACTGCCCGGACACCACACCATCTCCGTGGGCTTTTCCAGTCCGGCCATTATGTCCTTGCGCCTGACGCGGGTTTCGGCCGCGGCCATTGTGGGAGCCGCGTTGGCCCTCTCCGGTGTACTCTTGCAGGGGCTGTTGCGTAATCCGCTCGCTGATCCATACGTATTGGGAATCTCCAGCGGCGGGGCGGTGGGGGTGATGGCGTGGATAGTCCTTTCCAGCACCTTTGGAGCCACCATCCTGGCCAATCCCTGGCTGGCCCAGATCTTTCGTTACGGCCAGACCTTGCCGGCGCTGTGTGGTTCGTTGGTCGCATGCACGGTGGTCTATTTTCTCGGACGGCGCAAGGGGCAAATCGATCCCTTAACCTTGCTGTTGGCGGGTGTGGTGTTGGGGGCGATCTGCGGCGGCTTAATTATGCTGCTCCAGAATCTGGTGCCGTATGGTGCCAAAGCGAATCTTTTATCCTACCTTTTCGGCTACATCAGCGAGGGCACGCCCACGCTGGTGCTCTGGATTGGATTGGCCGTGCTGTTGGCGGGTTGGGTCATGGCGCTCAACCTCGGCGGGGCCTTGAACATTGCCGCGCTTTCGGATGTGGAGGCGGTAAGCCTGGGCGTGCGGCTCGGACGCATGCGAGTGCTGGCCTTTTTTTGTGCCAGTTTCTTAACCGCCGGTTCGATAGCTCTGGCCGGTCCGATTGGCTTTGTGGGATTGATCTGTCCGCATATTTGCCGCATGATCTTCGGTCCGGAGCATCGCCGGCTGATGCTCATCGCGCCATTTGTAGGAGCCATCTTTCTGATGCTGGCCGATACCTTTGTGCGTATTACCGGATCTTGGTTCGGAGGGGAACTGCCGGTGGGAGTGGTAACGGCCTTGTGCGGTGGGCCGTTCTTCTTATACCTGCTGTCCCGTCGTCGCGTGTGGGAGTAATAAAATGCGTCCCCTGCCAAGCGCTGATCCCGTTAACCTGAGTATGACCGTGGAAAATATTTCCTTTGGTTACGGCGATCAACCGGTGCTGCGGCAGGTGAACGCTGAATTTCCGCCGGGGCAGGTGACGGCTGTTTTAGGGCCTAATGGTTCCGGTAAATCAACACTCATGCAGATTTTGCTGGGCTTTTTACAGCCGCAGGCGGGGGTGGTCCGGCTGGGAGAGCGATTGTTAACACAAGTCTCGGAAAGGCAGCGTGCTACGCAAATAGCCTTTGTGCCGCAGGCACCCACGGTTGGATTTTCGTACACAGTTGAGGAAATTATCTTGATGGGACGCTGGCCCCGACGGGGTGCCGATGGCCCACTCCATGCGGCGTTGGGCCTGACCGGCGCGGACGATCGGGCCGCGGCCACCCAGGCCATGTGGAATCTGAATGTTCATCATCTGGCGGGACGGGCCTTTGGCGAGCTTTCCGGAGGTGAACAGCAAAGAGTCACCATTGCTCGTGCCATTGCCCTGGATGCCCCGATCTTGCTCCTCGACGAAGTGACCACATCACTTGATCTATGGCATCAGTTGGAATTCCTGGCCTACCTGGCGGAGTTGGCCCATCGGCGGGGTCGCTGCGTCGTCTGGATCACTCACGATCTCAACCAGGCCAATGAATATGCCGATCGGGTGGTCCTGATGAACGATGGTCAAGTAGTGGCCCAGGACGCGGTGAAATCCGTTCTCGTGCCGGACATTTTGGAAACGGTGTATCGGGTGAAAGTTGATCCGGCCGGGAAAGCCCTGCGGTTTTTGCGAAAATCGCCTGCCTGATGCATGTCGGCTCTGCGGCCGTCACACCCGTCCAACGAGCAAGATATTGGCAAACGGCGTTCCGTAGCCCATCGGGATTTGCTCAACGGCAAAGCCCAGTTGCTCCAGCGCCGAGCGCCATTGCGTTATGGATCGACCATAAAGCCGCACCCGGCCATGGCCCCGGGCCGCCGCCACCACCGCATCCACACAATTGCTTAGCCTGAATCGCCACCCGCTGGCCGCATCGCCTATGCGCATCAAGAGCGTCCCATGATTTGCCAAAGCCTTGCGGACGCGGCGTAACACCGCCTCCTGGGCACCATAGTCCATGTAATGCAGCACATCGAGAATGACGACCATATCCGCCTGCCCGAACTCAGCGGTACGTATGTCACCCTGTTCGATGGTGGCCCGGTGGCCCAGCGCCGCTTTTCCTCTTTGCACGTCGCGCGGCATAAGTTCTATCCCGCGAATGGTAGGCTGTGCCGGAGCCGGTGGCCAATTTTCCGGCCAGTCGCCGCTGGAATAAAGCGTCTCGGCCGCCCGCAGCCATGCCACTAGCAATCCCTGCCCGCAGCCCAGATCCAGAATTTGTGAATTCTTGGCAATGAGGCCCTGACGCAAAAGTTCTAGAAAAACCGGATCTCCGCCGAGTTTGCCGCGGGCGAAGTGCCATGCAAAGCGGCCCGCGCTGCGATAGGGCGCAGCCGCGGTCAGCACCAACTTCTTTTTCCAGCGAAGGATATTGTCCGGATATGTCATGGTGCGTGGCATTTTACCAATTATAAAAGCTGTGGATAGGGAACGCTTCATGCTCATTAGCACCACAGCGCACTTTCGGTTCGTAAATATCGTCGAAGACAGCGGCGCGGCCGGCACTGGCTGGCGGGAGATTGCCATGTTGACGGTTCGGCTGAAGGCTTTCCGGTGGAGTGGTTTCGGCCGGTGCGGCGTTCATGGAATCGCTCCAGCTAAAGTTCACACAACCCACTCAAAGACCTTAGGGATCGGGCAAAATTATTTCACACTTTCCGGCTGGTTCTTTTGGCCGCTGGCGGCGTTGCTCGCTCTGGACAGACCCAAGGCCCGGGTATGCGCGCCCGTCGCGTCTTGCCAGCAGCCAAAATTGCTGCGCCGTAAAACCCGAATTTATTTTTGCCCAGTCCCTTACCGTCTTATGCACTGGGTCCAAAGGACATGCAAGCATTGGCGCGCCCATGGGCGACGCGCGTGATGGTGGCTGCGCCGCATGGCGAAGGGACACCGGGAACTATTCGCCCAATGGGAACGCGAAATGCTCTCGTAAACCACAGCCATGGAGATGAGGGAAGCCGGAGGCGTCGATAGGCTCACTTCCGGTTCTGCCGAAGCGCGGGGGCGAAACTCCCTCGCGTTACTCACCCCCTTTTCGTGCCTTGCCCGACTTTCGCGGTTTCATCTGGCGGCGGCGCGGTAGGTTGTGGGCGTCATCCCGACGATCTTCCTGAATTTTCGATTGAAATAGGCCGGATCGCGAAAACCGCAGTTCAACCCGACTGCCAGAACTTTTTCATCGCTGCTGCGCAGGCGCACCATGGCCGCGGCAACGCGCCGCTCGATAAGATACGTAAAAAC
>JABEVA010000386.1 GCA_013044065.1 Phycisphaerae bacterium | reverse complement strand
GTTAACGCCTTAAAGGAGGTCATCCCCATGACCAATAGTAAAACGTATCGGAGTCAAAATGTCCAGGCGGTAAAACTGGAGGCCATGCTGGCGGGCCATGATGGCGAGTCGGCGGTGGTGGGAGTGGATGTGGGCAAGGAGCAGTTGTACCTGGCGGTACGCTGGCCGGACGGGCAGACGGAACGCCCGATGGTGGTGAACCAATCCGGGGAATTGGGCATGGCGATGGAGTTTCTCCAGAAGCTGAGCAAGGATCGGAGGTTGCGGGTGGCGTTGGAGCCATCGGGGACGTATGGCGATCCTTTCCGGTATGCGTGTCACCGGGTGGGCCTGGCGGCAGAAGGGCCAGACGATCGAGGTTCATAATTTGCTCCGGCGGTTGCAAAGCATTCGCCTGGGGCGTCTGGAGGTGCAAGGCCAAAGCCTGAAAACAAAAGTCACCCGCGTGCCCAAAGATCTCAATGCCATCCTCGGAAAGCTGGAAATGCTGGCGCTGTTTACCCACTCACCCGCCTAGGCACCCGGCTGAATGTAGAATGTAGCAAGTGCGGTGCCGCAAAAGGCCCGTAAATCAAGGGTTTCGACTTCCATGAAGGGGAAGTCAGGTTAGCCGCGGCGGCCTGACTATCAGCGTGATCGTCCGGCCTGGCCGACGGACTGGCGGTAGGCGGTGGGGGTACAACCGACGATATTTTGGAAGGCTTGGTAAAAGCGGCTGGGGGAGTTGAATCCGCTGTGCAGGGCGACCATGGTTATTTTGTGATTGGTGGTGAGCAATAGCCTCTGGGCGTGCCCGATGCGCAGGCGGGTGACATAGTCCCAGAGGCTCATGCCACAGCCGTCCTTGAAGAGTCCCATGGCGTAATTGGGATGCAAGCCGGCGGCTTGTGCGATTGTGGCCACCTGAATATCATCAAGAAAATGAGTACTGGCGAAAGCGGTGAGCCGTTGAATATGATCTCCACCTGCGTGGTCGAGCGACTGTTTGGAGCGATCGGCGCTTAGTGCGTCGGCGAAGCGGTGCAGGCGGGCATGGGCTTCCAGGATAGCAGCTTGACGTCGGTGGACCGAGGCACTGGAGCAATCGAGAGTCCAGCGGTGCAGCAGGGCGTGGTCGCACGGGTCGGAGGCGGTGTTTGGTTCGGTGAGTAATTGACCCTCCAACATCGGCTCAATGAGGCGTTGGCCAAGATTCCATTGCATCAGCCAGGCAATGGGCAGGGTTACCCAGATCATACGGGAGCCGGGTTGGGCATCAATGAGGCGGTGCGGCATGGCTGCCCAGAACAAGGCCAGACGGCCAACGCTAAGAGGTTGGAATCGGCCGGCGATGAAATAGCGAGCGGCTCCGGATAAGAGGAAATTCCATTCAATTTCGGTGTGGGCATGGGCCTGGTGCTGGGGCTGTAGCGGGCCGTTCCAGACGTGAAATCCAAAACTTTCCTGTTGGTGGGGGTGCTGGTTGGGTAAGTGCATGAAAATAGCCATCCCGATGCTACTTAGGAAACAGGAGAAGTATAACACAAACCCTGGATGAAGGCATGGATGCTATCCGCTATCATCAGGAGGAGAGGAGATGAGAACGACGATGTTTAATTGAAAGGAACATTTATGGCCACAGCCAGTTCATCAGTAAAGATTTCGAGTCTGGTGCGTGAACCGACCGCTCTGGACGATTTTTTCTTTGATCTCAACGGCTACCTAATCTTGCACCAGGCGGTGGAGGCGGGGTTGTTGGCACGGCTCAACGCCGCGTTTGATCAATTTCCGGATTTGAAGTGCAACGAATGGTGGGGCAATGCTCAGCGGCGGGACTATACAGAACACACCGGTTACGAGCTGCACAATGCGGTGGAATGTGGCGAGCCGTTTGAGGAATTGATCGATCATCCCAGTTGGATTCAATACGTGTTGCGGTACTGCGGTGAACAGGACAGCTATGTGCAGGGGTTGTTTATAGACGAAGCTATTGCATCGATCCGTCGCTCGGGAGGGCACCACCCGGTTCATTCCGGCGGCTATCGCGGGGCCTTGCGCGGGGCCTATCACTATGCCAACGGGGTGTTTCGCTGCGGCCAATGCAACATCATCCTAGCCTTGACCGACATCGGCCCGGGTGATGGGCCGACGATGGTAATTCCGGGGAGCCACAAATCCAACTTCCCACATCCGCAAGCCGGGGATTATGGAAAGGGTGATGTCATGGATTCGCTTCCGGGAGCCGTTCCGGTATATCTGAAGGCCGGGGATGCGGTGCTTTTTGTAGATGGTCTGATGCATGGTGGATCCAGCCGCACCAATCCCAACGGCGAGCGACGGGTGACGATATATCGCTATGGTCCGCTGTGGGCGGCGACGCGGTTTGGGTTTGAATATTCGCAATCGTTGTTGGAGCGGCTTACACCGGACCGCCGGAGGATTTTGCAGCCGGTGGTGCCTATTCGTCCACCGAAGCGTTAACGCAAAGCTGTTGCTGCGGTTTCCTGCGAGACCGGTGCTTCAGCTTCGTGGTAGATCGGAATGTTGAAGCGTCCGGTATGGCTGACTCGAGAAAGGGTTGGCTTGTCGGCATTCGGCGGCACCGGCCCATCGGCGTAGCCGCGCCAGTGCAAGCCCAGATCGCGAACCATCTGGTGATCAGCCGCCGGACTGCGGCCATAAGTGGTCAGATAATTGCCGATCATGGTGCTGTCGGCTCCGGCAAAAAATATCCAGCTTTGCATGTCACGGAGGCATACTTCGCGCCCACCGGCCACCTTGAGCTCAACGGAGGGATAGATAAAGCGACATAGACTAATAATTTTGAGACATTCCATCGGTGGCAGCTTGGGCATATCCTGCAACGGCGTGCCGGCGATGGCGTTGAGAAAGTTCAGCGGCATTACATCCACACCAATATCGCGCAGGGTAAAAACCATGTCCAAGCGGTCTTCCCAAGTTTCACCCATGCCGAAAATGCCGCCGGAACAAAGTGAAAGCCCGGCGTCCTTGGCAATTTTAAGCGTATTGAGGCGCTCTTCATAAGGGTGGGTTGAGACAATGGACGGATAGAAATTCCGACTGGTTTCCAGGTTGTGATTCACGCGTCGCACGCCATTGTCATGCAGAAAGCGGGCGGTTTCGGGAGTGAGCGCCCCAAGTGTCGCGCAGGCACGGGTTTTGCCGGCGGCAGCGATCTTTTGCAACAAAGGTGCCAGCCAGCCTTCCAGTTCTGCGCGGGTTGGCCCGCGTCCACTGTTAACGATGCCGAAGCTATCCGCCCCGACTTCGGCGGCATGGATTGCGCTATCGAGTACCTGCTGATCGGTTAATTTGGCCTGGCCCTGCACGGTGGTCTGGTAATGGGATGACTGGGCACAAAACTTGCAATCTTCCGAGCATCCTCCCACCTTGGCGGCCACGATGGCACAAAACCTGACGTCCCGGCCTTTGAAGCGGATGCGAATCTTGTTAGCCCAGTAGAACAGATCGTAAACATCGTCACCGTTCACCGCGCTAAGCGATCGAGCCTCGGCACGCGTGAGCATTTCGCCCGCCAAAGCCTTTTGGGCCAAAGATTCAACCAGTTGCAGCACGAAAATCTCCTTACGCTTCGCGTTTTGAGCAGGGTGTCTATGGCGTCAAATCCTGAATCTCCGGCCACCTGAGATGAAAGGGTAAACCTTAACGCCACGGCTTGTTGGTGCGTCTTTATCGCAGGGGCTGCGGGTGGAACCGGCGCCGCAAGGACACATAGCTTTGCAGTTTAAGTATGCGGCCATCGAGGATGTAAGAAAGCATCAGTTTATGGCGCTGGTCGTAGACAGTCAGAAGGTTGGCATTCATGCCACCGCTGCCCCAGGTAAGCATGGTGTAATCACCGCCGGTGGTCAGGATGTCGGCCCGCGTGGCTTGTCGGTTACCGGATGTGAGGAACGCCACGCTCATAATCAGAGCGGTGGTGAGAAGCACGCCGATCAAAATTGAGTCACGTTTCATGTTGATACTCCGTGTATGGGGTTGTCGGAATCTATCGTGTGGCCGGGCCAGCGTTGGTCAATGGACGGCATTGACGGCCAGTTGTGTCGCAGGCCATTTAGCGTTTAAGAATGCGCTTCACATCGGCACCGATGTTGTGCGGGGCAATAAAAAGAGGATTCTGCACACTGTTGCCCTGCGAAATGATACCGGATATGACGCCGGTGTTGGTGTTGAGGACATACACCACGCCACCAAGATTGGCCTGTCCGGATGCAAATAAATATCCGCCGGCACCAGCCACCTGACCACGTGCTGTCGGTGTATGCATGTGTTGGGCGATACCCGCCAACAGGATCAGGTTAAGTGCCGCCAGTCCGCCAATCAGCCATTTGGTTCGTGTCATAAGACACCTCCTTATAAAAAAGCGTTCTGAAGCCATCTCCAGGGAAAAGCGCCAGTATGATGCTGTGACAATCAGCGTTCATTAAGCCTTACTTTACCCTGCGTGGCTCTTACCATTCGTGGTCCGCCAACTCCGGCCATTACGGCTTGCGGCGATGGGCACTGCGAAACGCCAACACCGTGATCATCACCAGTGCCAAGCCTGAGATAATATATGCGGGCATCGGTCCGTGGGGCTGGGTGATACGTGGAATCGCGGGTGGCACCTTTCGCAGTTGCGCCTGCACGGCTTCCGGTGCTGCCACCAGCGTCGCACAAGCGATGATGCCAAAGACGATGCGCATGAAATTAACAGGCCGATGACTGCTCATACTTAAGAATCATAAGCTTCCTGCCGGTGAAGTCAAGGGCCAATATTCTTATGAATGATCGCCAAGGCAGAGGAATGTTTCTGTTAGATGAAACGCAATTTTGAGGTTCCGTGAACAATTACTACACTTGGTCCTGCGACTTTGCGGGCTTGCGTTGTCGGTCTGTTTGCCGGGGGCACGATTTTTCGGGGGCTGTCGCGCGATTTCAAGCGGAACGAGCTAAATTAGGCTTAACAGGCTCTGGTACCGAGGCCATTTGCGCCATGCAAAATCGCGGGTATGATGGCGCGGGTTTGAACACGAGGTGACTTTGCAGACGCTGATTTTCCTGGTGCTTTGGGGCGTAGAGTTGATGCTGGCGGTGTGGGGCCTGAGAATTGCCCAGTTTTTCAGCTATAGAATGCCGAAGGTGGCCGCTCGCCCTGTTCCGGACTGGTCCCCACAGGTGGCGGTTATTTTGCCTATCAAGGGCGTGGAATCGGGTACCGGCGCAAATTTGGAAGCGATACTTAATCAAGCATATCGGAATTATCGGGTCATTGCCACGGTGGAAAGCCTGGATGATCCGGTGTGCAATGTGATTCGTGAGTTTCAAGAAAAGCTTCCATCGGGCAAGCTGGATCTTGTCGTGGCCGGCCGGGCGACGGAAAGAGGGCAGAAGGTGCAAAACGCGTTAAGGGCGATTGCGGCGACGACGGACAAGGACGAAGTGTTGGCGTTTGTGGATGGCGATGCCAATTTGGGTCCGCAGTGTCTGCAAGCCCTGGTGGGGCCGTTGGGGTATGGCTCGCACATCGGTGCGACGACGGGTTACAGGTTTTATATACCGGTCAATTCCCATCCAGCCAATGCCATTGTTTCGATATCCAATGCGATTGTGGCGAGTCTGTTTGGCCCCTACAGACGTACAATGGCATGGGGCGGGTCCATGGCTATTCGGCGAGCGGACTTTTATGGCTATGGTGTGGACGCGGCGTGGAACCACGCTCTTAGTGACGATTTTACGCTTTCATGGTGTGTGCGAAAAAAGGTGGGTGTGAAGATTCATTTTGTACCACAGTGTCTGGTCGCGTCCGCGGCCGATTTTAATTTTTCCAGACTCTTTGAGTTTATGACTCGGCAGTTTCGCATTACCCGCATAAGTTCGTGGCACTTATGGGCCAGCGCTACCGCAGGCTCCGCGCTGTATCTATTGACTTTGTTTTCGGCGCTTTATTTTGCAGTCATTGGTTTTTGTCTGCACCAATGGGGCGGAGCGATGGGATCATCGGCGGTGTTGATCGTTCTATACGTGCTGAGTATCCTGCGCGGACGCATGCTGCTGCGCGGTGGTCGCCGGCTGCTACCCAATCACGCTGCAGAGTTGGATCGTGTGCGCTGGTGGTATGTGCTGGGCTTTCCGCTGGTGCAGGCATGGATATTGCTGACGCTGATTGCAGCGGGTGTGGGGCGGCGCATGACGTGGCGTGGAATACGGTATCGCATGGTAAGCCCTCTGGAAACGGAAGTGCTAAACTCGCGGCAATGATTGCCATGGTTATGGAATTATTCGGGACACACGCGAGTTTGCGCATTGGTCGTGCCGACCAGAAATTTACATCTTGCGGGCCGGTCGACCAGGGGTTCGCCATCAAGAGCCAGACCAAAGGATTCGAGTTGCACGTAGCGCCCACTGTTTTCCTCCAGAAAAGCCAGGGGAATGGTTTTCGCCGCGTCATTGTACAGTTGCACAGTCCAGGGTCGGACCAGAGCACCTGATATGTGTGGTGGTGTATCCGGGGAAGAAGCTATCAGTCTTGTACCATCCGGCAAGGTGCCCACATAAACATGCGGAGGCGCAAGGGATAATACTGTGTCGGCCGGGAACTTTGGTGTTGCGATAATAGCCCAGATATAGCCTTCGATGAATTGTTGACTTTTTAGATAGGGAACAGAGTCCATGTAACGGCTGATCATGGTGATTTATTCCTCGCCGTGAATGAGATCTTCATAGCTTTCGCGACTGCGGATGATGCGCCAGTTGGAACCATCCACCAGAACTTCCACGGCCCGGGGGCGGGCATTGTATTGGCTGCTCATGGCAAAGCCGTAGGCTCCAGCGGAAAAGACGGCCAGCAGATCACCCCGGCGCAGCGTCGGTAGATAGCGATCGCGGGCAAAATAATCACCACTTTCGCAGATCGGTCCCACCACATCGACCAGTTCATCATCGGGACTTCGCAGTGTGCTAAGTCGGCTGGCGGGTGGGTGAGTCGATGCCGTCGGCCATATAAAATGGTAACTTTCGTAAAGGGTGGGGCGAATGAGGTCGTTCATGGCGGCGTCCACGATGATAAACTTCCGGCGACCGCCCTGCTTTACGTATAGAACTCGGGACACAAGAATACCAGCGTTGCAGGAAATGGATCGACCCGGCTCGAGCAACACCTTGAGTCCCGTATTTTGCAGCAGGGGGACAATGGCCGCGGCGTAGGTCTCCGCTGGCGGGGCTTCGTTACCTTCATAGAACGCGGCGAATCCTCCACCAATATCGATAGTGTCCAGGGTGATGCCGCGGTGCTTGAGGCGTTGGATCAGGTGGAGAGCCTTGCTGATGGCATCCACGTAGGGTTGCACGGATTTAATGGGTGAACCGATGTGCAAGTGCAAAGCATTGAGCCGGGCGTGTGTGGCAGCCGCGGCCTGCACATAAAATTCCTCGGCCCGGTCAATATCCACTCCAAATTTTGTATCCTTTTTTCCGGTAAGTGTTTTGACGTGGGTACCGTGGCTGGTAACATCCGGATTGACGCGGAGCGCGGCCCTGGTATGGACGGACTTTTGCGCTGCGAGTTGCTGTAAGTTCCAGAATTCGGCTTCGCTTTCGATATTAAACCAGCCAATGCCGGCATCCAAAGCGTCATTAATTTCCTGGTCGGTTTTACCGACCCCGGCAAAAACAATTTTTGAGGGATCCGCGCCAGCCCGGCGGGCACGAAAAAGTTCACCGCCGGAGACCACATCGAACCCGCTCCCGCAGGCCCGCAGCGCGGCCAAGATAGTCAGATTGCCGCAGCTTTTAACGGAATAGCAGATCAGCGGGTGCAGCGGGGCAAATGCCGCAGCGATACGCTGATAGTGCGTCTGGAGCGTGGATAAAGAGTAAATGTAGGCAGGCGTACCAACTTGACGAACGATCTCCTCCACGGGTGCCTGCTCGCAGTAAAGTTGTCCCTGACGATATGTGAAGTGGTCCATGGTGCGTGCTTTCGTAGATAGGGGGGGTGACGGTCGAGGTGTCAACGATGATGCCGGATTGGGTCCATGACAGGCAGGTACCTTGTTAAGCAAATTTCTGGATAAAATCGATGGCGGCACGGGCCGCTTCCTCGGCGGTACTTTCGTAAGGATATAACTCGACAGTGATCCAACCGGTGTATTGAATTGTGCGGATAGCTGAAAAAATTGCGGGCCAGTTCATGGCTCCACGGCCTGGAATTAAATGCTGATGAATGCGGTCCTCCCGGATATCCTCCAGATGAATGTGGGCAATCCATGGCTGGGCGCTCTTTAGTACGTGGGCCGGGTCCTCACCGACGCAAAAGAAATGCCCCAGATCGCAGTTCATCTTAAGATTCGGATGATTGATGCGTGAAAGAAACTCAATGCACTGTGTGCTGGTCTCTATGAGCAGGCCGGGTTCAGGTTCCACCATGAGAATAATGTGGTGCTTTTGAGCGGCGGGCAACACTTCCCGCAAACCAGCTTCGTAACGGTCGAGGCAGGTGAGCCGAGCGTCATTGCCCATCGGTCCACCCGGTTGGAGTGAAATAGTTTTGGCTCCCAGTGCCGCGGTCATCTCAATACAATTGAGAGTATGGGCGATGCGCTGTCGGCGCAACGCGGGATCGGTTTCAATCCAGGATGGATGGTACGTATCGCCCAGGGCAAAGAGGGTAAAGGCGTTGACATTGGAAATGCCGAGCTTAAATTTCTCGAGCAGGTGTTTCAGGGACTGAATCCGCTCCGGCGATATATGCGGAGGGTACGCATGGGGTACATCGGCCATGATTTCAACCCCCGCATACCCCAGAGCGGCAATGCTGCCAATGGCTTCCTCCAAGGAATGTTTTTTATAGGCATTGGTTGAAAACGCGAATTTTACCATGTTAATCGGCAATATCCACACCCATTGATCGGGCGGTGCCCGCAATCACACGTTCGGCGGCTTGAACGTCTGAAGCGACCAGGTCAGGATATTTTTCCTGGGCGATTTTGCGCAATTGGGCCTTCGTCAGCTTGCCGATTTTATTTTTATTCGGCTCGCCGCTGCCCTTCTCCAGGCCCAGCACATCTTTAATCATGACCGAGGCGGGTGGGGTTTTTATCAGGAAGTCAAAGGATTTATCGTTGTAAACGGTGACTTCCACGCCAACCACTTTGCCCTTGAGTGCAGCGGTGGCGGCGTTAAAGCGCTGAATGAACTGTCCGGGATTGACACCATTGGCACCAAGAACCGGGCCAAGTGGTGGAGCGGGCGTGGCCGTTCCGCCCGGAGCCTGCATTTTGAAACGTTTGACTATTTCCTTAGCCTTGGCCATTTGATGCCTCAACTTTCTGTAAAAGTGTAAACTCTTTTACCAGTAAAAACCAACAAAAAACCGCCGCCTTCAAGTACGGGAATATCCTTGTTCATCCGACCAATATTCCTGTCGTTCTCCAGCAGATTCGTAGGGCGAGTCGTGGAACACACTGATGCGGGCGACACGGTGTCCGTGTTGCTGAAGTTTGGACCTGGTTTGCGCAACTAAACGCCGAACCGTGTATGCCGCAATGGCGAAAGCCGCTATGCACAGCAGCACGACAACAACCACAAAAAGAAAAAAGAACGCGGCAATAAAGGTGACGGCACCAACGAGCAATGTCAATACCACGCGCAGCGCATAGGGCAACCTCCAGTTTCGACGCGAAGGCTCAACCGATTGTCCGAAGCCCTGATATGCCACGATTTTCATCATTTTAAGATCTGGTTCCATTACCCATGAGAGCCTGTTACGGCCGGACTATCTTATTGTACCTTTTCAAGCTGCCAGTATTCGAGTTCCAGCGGGGTAGCGCGACCGAAAATCGTAACGATAACCCGGACGATGCCTTTATCCGGGAAGATTTCATCGACATTGCCTTCGAAGCTTTCAAAAGGACCCTCTTTAATTTTAACCGCATCGCCCTTTTGGAAATCGACCTTGACCGCTGGACCCGCTTCGGGCTTTTCAGCCTCGGCGAGTATTTTCTCGATTTCTTTATCCGCCATCGGGGTGGGTTTGTTTTTGTGGCCGATGAAGTCTCCGACTCCCTGCGTTTCCTTAAAAAGATAGTAGGCTGGCTCCTGGATGGTACCATCAGAAGCCAAATCCATCTCGATAAACACATAGCCGGGATAAAGTTTGCGATCGGCCAGCTTCTGTTGGCCACCTTTGACGTGCTTGACCACCTCTTTGGGGACCAACACGCGACCAATCAGATCTCCGAGGTTTTCAATCTTAATTTTTCGTTCCAGCGCTTCGCGCACGGAATCTTCCCGATTCGAGGCCACCTTAAGCACAAACCATTGTTTTGTTGAAGTTGTCACAGGAACTCCGAGAATTTCATCTGATTTAACCTATCCGAGTCGCTTTTCAGCATGGACAATCCGATTCACCTTGCCGATTGGGCTGTATCCGCCAGAGTCTTTATCCATCTTATGATAGCACATGAATGGCCTGAAAGAGCCAAATAAAGCCAAAGTCCACCAACCACAACATTCCGGCCAGCAGAAATACCATCAATACCACCAGTTTGGTGGCATTGACCACCACCCGCGGCAATGGCCAGGCCACCTTACGCATTTCGCTTTCGGTGAGGATCATAAAATCGGCAAACTTGGGCTTGTTGACGACCCAGAAACTGAAGACTGCGCCAGCCGCCGCCAAAATGAGCGAAACGATAGCTTTGATATAGCTGGGTTGCAGCGGGATGATGCGGTTGTCCACCCAGCGTATACCCAGGAGCAATATGATGGCTATTCCCGCCACCGTGCCCATACGCACGTATTTGCCTTGGCCCTTTTTGTATATGTTAAACACAGACAATGGTAGTCCTCTTTTTTGTTTCTCGTCTAGCCGAAGATCACGGGGGTCTGCATCGCAGTCGTGCGATATTTTTTATATGCAGTCCCGGTTTTCGACTGACTGTACGCACCTGCCTGATCACCACGACAGGCAGGAGTCGAACCTGCAACCCCCGGTTTTGGAGACCGGTGCTCTGCCAATTGAGCTACTGTCGTATCATCCGCTCATCGCAGCCCAAGGCTTCGGATCCGCAATAGCATTTACGCAGAATCTTGCCAAATCAGCGGGCACTCCAAAGCCGTCGGCCTGACCGATTACTTGCCCTTCTTAATTTTATGCTCCGTGTGCTTTCGCAAACGCGGGGAGAATTTATGGAACAATTTCTTGGTGTCCATCTCCTTGGGATTGATACTAAGGCGATAATTCAAATCCTGCGTTTGCGTGCATTGCAGCCAAACCCATTCGCGAGCCATTACTTATACTCCGTCGTACAAAGTTCACTGTTCCGGGTCAGGCGATAATTTTGGTCACCACGCCGGCTCCAACCGTGCGACCGCCTTCACGGATGGCAAAGCGTACGCCCTGCTCCATGGCAATGGGACATTCGCCAAGGTCGACGGTGATTTTTACGTTGTCGCCGGGCATAACCATCTCCGTTCCAGTCGGCAGATCCAACGATCCGGTGACGTCAGTAGTCCGGAAATAAAATTGCGGACGATAGCCCTTGAAAAATGCGGTATGTCGACCGCCTTCTTCTTTGGTAAGGACATAAATTTCGGCTTCAAATTTGGTGTGCGGGGTGATGGAGCCGGGCTTCGCCAGTACCTGGCCGCGTTCCAGTTGCTCCTTTTCCACACCACGGAGCAGAAGGCCCACGTTGTCGCCGGGAATGGCGGAATCCAATGTTTTCTGGAACATTTCCACGCCGGTAACCACCGTTTTCTGGGAGTCTTTTTTCAGACCGACAATTTCCAGTTCGTCACCAACTTTCACCGTACCACGTTCCACACGGCCCGTGCCGACGGTGCCCCGGCCCTTGATGGAAAACACGTCTTCAACCGGCATAAGGAATGGTTTGTCGGTTTCACGCACCGGCTCGGGTATGTAGCTGTCGAGCGCTTCCACGAGCTTCAAGATTGGCTCGATCGCTTTGGCATCTGTGGGGTTCTTGAGGGCATTGACCGCAGCCCCACGGATGATCGGGATTTCGTCACCAGGAAACTTGTATTTGTTAAGCAATTCACGGATTTCCAGTTCCACCAATTCCAGCAGTTCCGGATCATCGACCAGATCGACTTTGTTCAGAAAGACCACAATCCGAGGCACGTTTACCTGGCGGGCCAATAAGACGTGTTCGCGGGTTTGGGGCATGGGACCGTCCGCCGCGGAAACCACGAGAATGGCACCATCCATCTGGGCAGCGCCGGTGATCATATTTTTGACGAAATCGGCGTGTCCGGGGCAGTCAATGTGGGCATAGTGCCGTTTGTCCGATTCGTATTCCACGTGGGAGACGGCAATCGTGACGATTTTGCTTGGATCGCGTCGTCCCTGCTTTTCCGACGCCTTGGCGACGGTGTCATAGGCCACTGCTGTGGCCAGACCTTTTTGGGCCAGCACGGTGGTGAGAGCTGCGGTGAGCGTGGTCTTGCCGTGATCGATATGTCCGATTGTGCCGACGTTCACATGGGGTTTCTTACGTTCAAATACGCCTTTAGCCATGGAAATAAACTCCTACAGGTAAAAAACAAAATCCAAAAAGGGCGTGCACCAACAACGGATTACACCCGCCTACAACACATTTTACGCACCGCATCCAACCGCAGATAGTCTAAAGCGGCGGTGCTTGCGCGATCGCACGAGCAAGCCCATCAAGCTACTGATGGGACTTGAACCCATGACCTCGTCCTTACCAAGGACGCGCTCTACCAACTGAGCTACAGCAGCGTTACCGCCGGTGCCCGGTCATCTTAGCCGGTCCGGAAGCATCAGCCAAGTGCGGCACTTGCACCCCCGCCTGCATTCTTAACAGGCTCCCAGGCTTGGCAGCGCCCGGACCGCGATCCCGGTACCACCGGGAAAGATGAGCCAGTTTACCGCTTTGCGACACCGGCTGCAAGGAGTCCGCTTTTCAGGTGCCCGGCGCGGTGAGCAAAGAAGGGTGGATTACGGGATTCGAACCCGCGACCCCGAGGACCACAACCTCGTGCTCTAGCCAGCTGAGCTAAATCCACCGTGCCAATCGTACCCTTGTGAGATTTCCGCCCCTCCTAAAACGTTCTCTTTTTCGCCGAGCCGGTACCACCTCGTTAACGGCCATCGCCCACGACATCAAGTGTATTCGCATTGGCTCAAGTCGTCAACGGCGTTTCGAACGAGGGCAATGGCCAAGTCGGTCGGGCTTGAAATTAAAACACAAATCATGAACAATGTCTTGCTGCAAAGAGGAGAAATTTATGATGCCATTAACGCAGCGCACCGATTACCAAAGTGTCTTAGCGCTGAAATCCCGACCGGGCGTGGAAACTTTTATTCGTTTGTGGGATCAGGCCGCACCGCATAGCCATGGCGACGCCCCGACCGACATTCCAGCGATGCTTGCGTTTATACCGGCTAATTTAGCCGCGCATTGCGCCACGGTGGTTGTTTGTCCGGGCGGTGGCTATGGAGGCCTGGCGGAACACGAAGCCAACCCCGTGGCTCTATGGCTGAATTCCCTGGGCATTGCCGCTTTTGTGTTGCGTTACAGATTGGCACCGCATTATCGGCACCCGGCCATGC
>JABEVA010000049.1 GCA_013044065.1 Phycisphaerae bacterium | reverse complement strand
GCCGTCACCATTCCAAAAGCAACAGCCACTACCCAACCGGTCAAGAGAATCAGCTTTCACGCCTGGGTCTTGCGGCGCACCGCCCGTATTTTGAACCAGTTACAAAAGGATGGCGATTTTTCCACCGCCAAAACCGCCCTGGATCAGTTGTGTGATGTGGCTATTGCCTATGCCCGCCCTTCCGACATGGCCACCCTGCGTCAGGTGGACTTTGCCCGGCTGCTGGTGAGCCAGTTGGCCACCGTGCCCAGCGCCCACCGGCGGATGGCCCTGCTGGCCTACCTGCGTAAAAATCATACCCTGGCGAAAACCTTGGTGTTTCTGGTCAAATCCCAAAAATTCGCCATGCCCGCTATTTATGCCATGCTCGATCATCTCCGGCACAAGGTAGGCCGGCAGGCGGTGGAATATCCCAACCTGACCGCGGCCATCTGTGCGGTACTTTATACGCCGCTCACTCTGCAAATCAATGAAAACCAGGGCCATTCGCCAGACCCGGTGGCTTTGTTTAAGTACTATGTGCGTTATCAAGATCACATGTTTTTTGGCATTCGGGGGGTACCGGCGGAATTGCTGATTTACGTGGTGGATGGCGGATCCAGCATTGCCGATATGCGCTGGGCGCTGGCCCATTACCATGGCGATGCCAATGTAGGCGCGTTGTTTTTCAGCATCCGCTACGATTTTAGTGCCTTGCAGGGGAAGCGGCTGGAGATTGACACCGCCGGCTTTACCCTGCCCAACATCAAACGCTACGGCGGCGTGTGCGTGGATCAGGCCTTTTTTGCCACCGAAGTGGCCAAGGCCATCGGCATACCCTCGGCCTATGACACGGCCATGGGCAACGACGCGGGCCATGCGTGGGCGGGTTTTTTACAGGCCCGGGGCGGCCACGGCTGGTGGAATTTTTTAAGTGGCCGCTATCAGGAATACCAGGGCATTCAGGGCCACGTGATGAACCCCCAGACGCGCCGGCAGGAACCCGACACCTTCATTTCACTTAGTGCCCTGCTTATTCACACCACAGCCCGGCAGCGCTGGAACGCTGAGGCGCTCACCGATGCGGCCGGCCGCTTGATGCTGCTGCAAATGCATCATCAGGCTTTTGCCCCCCCGCGGCCACCGATGGATGTCAATGAACTGCGGCGATTGCCCCGGCCCGACACGGCCAAAGAAATGCTCACAGTGCTTCGGCGGGCAGTGCATCAATGCAATGGATATGCGCCGGAATGGTTCATGGTCAGCCGATTGGCCGGCCAGGGCCTGATGACTTATAACGAAAAGGCCGATTGGGCCTCGGCGTTGATTCGCGTGTGCGAGCCGCGCTATCCCGATTTTATCATGGCGGTACTTTCGCCCATGATTTTGACGGTAAAAAATGTCAACCAGCAAAATCTCCTGTGGAACCGGGAATTCATGCTCTTTGAAAATAGCCGCTTTGACCTCGCCGGCGAGGTGCGCATGTATCAGGCGGCTATGTGGAAGAAAGCGGGGCATTTGAACCGGGCGGGTAAATGTTACATGGATGTGATTAACCGTTTCGCCAGTGCCGGACCCTTTGTGCTGGGGGCATTGGCCGGGGCACAGGATATTCTAAAAGAGCAGGGCCATAAAAATCGCGTGCTGAAATTATGGGAAATGACCTGGCTGAAAATAAAACCGCCCTCACGGGTGCTCGGCGTTGCCATGACTGAAAGCGACTGGTACCGGGTAGGCAAACTTCTGGAACACAAGTTGGTAGCCGCCAACCATCCCAATCTGGCTCAAAAGGTGCAAAACCAGATGCATCTGGTGATGACCTCGGGCAGCGCCGCCAATTGAGTGACTGGGTACCTTTGAACCCCAATGCAAAGAGTTACGACGTTGCGGTGATCGGCGGTGGTCCGGCGGGAGCTGCCGCGGGTGCCTTCATGGCCCGGGCGGGCCTGCGCGTCTGTGTGCTGGAACAAAAGCGCTTTCCCCGGCAAAAGGTCTGCGGCGAATTTATTCCGGCGGCCGGGTGGAAGGTATTGGCCGATCTGGATCTGGCGGCGCGGCTGCAGCGCCTCGCCGGCCCCAATCTGCAATACGTAGCCGTTTATCCACAATGGGGGCCGGAGTTGTGTGCCGCATTGCCCGCCACGGCCGCCGGACTTGCGGCCCGGGCGATCAGCCGCGATGTGCTGGATGACATTCTCCTCCAGCGGGCCGCGGAATTGGGTGCGGCCATCTTTCAACCGGTTCATGTGAGCCAGGTGCTGGGCGAGGCGCAAACGGGCTTTGAGGTTTTCGTCGCCGGTTGGCCGTTGCCGCTGCGGGCCCGGGCGGTGGTGCTGGCCCACGGTTCGCCAAGACTGGGGGCAATGAATTTCGTCTCCGGGGGTAGCGACGAGGCCGCAGGCCGTTGGCCAGCGCCGCAGTCCGGTATCGGAGGCTGCGTGTGCTTTAAGATCCATCTTGAAAATGTCCACCTGCCGGACAACACCATCGCCATTGGCGGAGTGGAGGGTCTGTATGCCGGACTGCTGCGCACCGGCAAGAGTGCCCCTGCCGCGGACGCCGGGGACGATACGTGCCAGAACCGGGCCTGTTACAACCTGGCCTTCGTGGTGGACCGGAAATTGGTCCGGCGATATGGCTCCGGGGTGGCATTGTACGGCTATTTGCGGCGGCACAACGCCAGCTTCGGCCGCTCTCTACGCGCGGCTCGTCCCGGCGGAGAGTTCTTGAGCTGCGGCCCTATGGAGCCGGGCGTTCGTGAGGTCTATGCCGATGGACGTTTTTTTGTCGGCAACGCGGCGGGGGAGGTTCACGCCCTGATCGGCGAGGGATTGACCCTGGCCTTGTGCGCCGGGCAACTGCTGGGCCGCGTGATGAGCGATCATCGCGCCGCATGGTCGGCCGGCAAAGATTTAGAGATTATCGGCGCGGCCTATCGCCGTGGCTGGCTAAACCAGTTTGCATCCCGATTGCGCTCGGGCAATGCGTTTTCGCAGGTGTTGATGAAGCCGTTATTATCGGCCGCGGCCACAGCCTATCTGTATGCCTTTCCGGATATTTTCGATCGGTGCATTCGCTGGTCGGGTAAATCCCCCTAAACCAGGGCCCACGATCCGAGAGTCGGTGCGGACGGGAGGCCCGGGTTCCGTCTACGTCCGATATCCATGGCTTTCGCATTTTTTGTGATTGATAACCACCGGTAAGTCGATGACACCGGCTGTAGTTGTCCCGGAATTGGGTTCCCGGGCACCGCAATACGTGGGCTTTTATTGGAGTACTTTCCATGCGGAACTCTCACCAAAAAATTCGTGGGCCTGTGCCGGTAACTTTGAAAACAGCACGGAGATCAGGATTTACCCTTATTGAGCTGCTGGTGGTCATCTCCATCATCGCGCTGTTGATCGCCATTTTGCTGCCGGCTTTGGCCAAAGCGCGGGAATTGGCCAATCGGGCGGTATGCTCCGTCAATGTGCGCAGCCTCATTCAGTCCATGATCATCTACGCGCAGGATAACAGCCAGATGTTTCCGGCGGCCCAGGCCCCTGCCTCCACTACGTACGAAAACGGGGCCAACATGACCGCTGCGGACACCTCCATCACGGCGGAAGCCGCCGGCCAACAGGCCTTTGCATCCGGTCCTATGACCAGTTCACCTCTGGCTTCCATGTGGCTCTTGGCGCTCAACGGCCAGATGACGGCAAAAAGCTTTATCTGTCCGTCTGATCCCTATGCCACCCAACCTTCAGAGGTGTACAACGCCAGCAGCCAATACTTCGACAACTTTGGCGTGGTCAATAACACCACATCTGGAATTGGTGTGGGCGAAAGCTATTCCATCGACTTCCCGTGGAACGGCACCAACGGCGCTATTGGAGCCTGGTGGACCAATACCACCACCGCGGATCTGCCGCTGGCTGCCGACATGGCACCTGCCAACGACACCGCCGGGGGCGGACCTATGGCCCGCGATCCGTTGTTGGGCCTGAACAATTCGGATGGCAATTATATCTTCAATTCCGGCAATCACGCCGGCGACGGCCAGAACGTGGGGTTTGGCGACGACCACGTGGTGTGGAAGGATAACCCCTACGTAGGCGAAGGATCGGATTCCATCTACAGTTATGACAACAGCGCCATCGCCACCGATGGCGCGGCATCCTGTGGAAGCACCGGAAGTGCGGCGGTCTTTGCAGCCTGGAGTACGGGCGCTCCGGCATCTTATGATGTGTGGATGGCCCCGGTCCGCGATGTGGAAAACGGCAACTGGTAACAGCCTCCTATTGAGCTAGCCGAAACACAATCAGGCAAAATTTTGGTAAAGGGGTCAGGTACATTTATTACGTAGCCAGCGGAATCTTTCTCGGGCCTTCACCCGCTTTCTTGGGGACAGTGACGGTAATCACGCCCTGGTCATAACGGGCCTCAATTTTGTCGGCATCCACATAGCTGGGAAGCGGCACCGTGCGATAGAAACTGCCGGTGACTCGCTCGTGGCGGTACCAACCCGTCTTTTTCTCCTGACGCTGTTCACTGCGCGACCCGCGAATGATGAGCAGGTGCCCCGTGACTTCCACGGAGACATCTTCACTCTTCAAACCCGGCGCATCGACCCGCAGCACAATGGCCCCGGATTCATCGGTCATGTCCATGGCCGGCCAAGCCAATTGCGGGTTCGCCCCCGTCAGGCCATTTTTGCCCAGCGATTGCCACAGCCG
>JABEVA010000385.1 GCA_013044065.1 Phycisphaerae bacterium | reverse complement strand
GGGGGGCGAGCGGTCAGCATTCGGCGATCAGCGGTCAGCGGTCAGCACGGCGGGGACGGGTGGACGGAAGGCTTTTGCTTTTTTTTGCAGGGCGCGGACATTCCGATGGTTCGCAAACCGCGTGGCCGTTGAACTTGACAGACTCTTGGCGGCATCCTTATGCTCTCCATGGAAATGCCCCGTTCTTTCAAGGTCAGGAGATGCCATGCAGTGCCCCACGTGTCACCAAAATCTTCAAGGCGTCGACTATCAGGGAGTCCACATTGAAACGTGTCCGGCCTGCGGCGGAGATTGGTTGGCAGCCGGGGAACTGGAGAATATCGTCACCGCGCGCCAGACGCGCTTCACGGAACAGGAATGTCTGGCTGTGGCGCAGGCTACCAAAATCACCGCTTCAGAACTTCCTGCGCCTGACCGCCATCTCACCTGCCCAAAATGCGGCGGTACCACCCGCGCCATCAACTATGGCGACGACAGTGGCTTGATCATTGACAAATGCCAAAGCTGTAAGGGCATCTGGGTACCGCGCGGAGAACTGGATAAAATCGACGAACTGGTCCATGGCTGGGATGATGAGCTGCCGGACGACCTGGCCAAATACGGCCCGAAACTGCGGCAAATCTCCGCCCAGGAGGATCAGGAAGAAGAAGTGCCTATCTCGCATGTCCGTTTGGTCAACAGCCTCATCAACGGCATTTTGGATTTGCTCGGCGCTTGAGGCCTGCACAGCAAGGCCAAGCTCAGGGACCGGTGCAGGAAAAATCCAATTCTGATGCTTTACCGCGCCTATAATTAGGGATAGGGAGTTCGCGCGTCGGGGTCTTGGGTGACAAGAAGGGGTGAAGTATGGCTAAAAATTCCAAAGTTGCGCTGCGATTACCGCCTGCATGGACCTCCGGACTGGGTTGTTCCGCATTGGTCATCGGCCTGGGTATCGGCTCTGTCCGGGCCGTGGATATTAGCGGCGTATTGCCGGTTGCGGCGGACCAGCCCCAAACCATGGCGTTGCTGGAAGATGCGTCCACCGGCGCTGTCATTTACGGCAGTGGGGCCTATGCCGGGACTTATGCAATTCAGGCCTATCTGGACACCGGCACCAGCAGCATCCTGCTGAGTCAGGAAACCGCCGGTGCCCTGGGTGTGGGTTTGGCCACCAGTGGTGGACAAAATGTGACGATCAACGATGTAGCGCTTGGCGGAACGGATACGTACTCTGTATCCAACCCCTACAATGTGCTTACCGCGCCCTACAGCGTTAATGTTGATACGACCATCGGCAATCCACCGCCGCCCGTGAGTTCCTTCGGAATGCCGGTCAATTCCGCCGCCATGGAGGTAAGCCAGCAGCCGGCCAATGCCCTGGTCGGCCCCGTCGATATCATGGGCATGCCGGTGATGGAGGGAAATGTCACCGTCATTAACCTGGCACCGGCCAACAATGTGACCAATCTGAACAATCTTCAGGAAACCCAAACCTGGATCTACAAGCCGGGTAGAGTTTATAACCCCTCCGCGCTGACGACGAATCCCGGCATTGTGCCCACGCAGTACCAGGTACAGATGAGCTTTGCCTCATTTTCTCAATATACCACAGTCACACCCTCCACCGCCGCCGGTCCGATGCAGGATGCCAACCCTTTCATCGGCCCCAATCCCATCACCGGTGCCGGCGCGAATATTCCTCCAATAACCCTTTATTATACTCAAGCCACTCCTGTTGGCACCCAGACCAACATCGCCACGGGTAGTTTTCTCTTTGATACCGGGGCGCAAGCGTCGTTTATCTCGCAAGCCGAGGCCGCCAAACTGGGCGTTTCCGTGCTCACCGATGCCAGCGGTAATCCATATCTGGTGGATGCCGCCACGGGCCAGATGCTGGCGAATCAATTTGTGCTGCCCCTTACTGGAGCCGGCGGGGCCAGCATTAACGCCGCGGGTTTTTACC
Source organism: Phycisphaerae bacterium (assembly GCA_013044065.1). Lineage (GTDB taxonomy): Bacteria > Planctomycetota > Phycisphaerae > WQYP01 > WQYP01 > JABEVA01. The sequence goes on along the minus strand of JABEVA010000385.1, from coordinate 2,146 downwards.
TCGACTCGCTGACCCTGCAAACCGTGCAGGGAGTGAAGATAACCTTTGATGGTGCCCCGGTGCTCGTAGAAAATTTCACCTTGGTCAATCCCAGCACGGGGCAGGCACTGACACTGGATGGTGATTTGGGTATGAATTTCTTCGAGCCCAGCATGACGGCCGACTTATCGCAGCTCAATGCGACACCCTTCACCTGGATGACCTTTGACCAGCCCAACGGCCTGCTTGGGCTTAGTCTGGTGCCCGAGCCATCGACAATGGTTTTGCTGACGGCAGCCGTGACCGCCCTTGCTCTGTCCAAGCGTCGCTATCGAGTGCGGGCTTCGTAGTTCTGGCCCCGCTTTTTTATCTGAAAAACTCCCGCCCGACCGGCCGGGCGGGCGGGTAGCGCGATCACGGCCTTAGTAACTGCAGCAGCGAGATTCCGGTAATCGCTTCCAGACACAGTTGTATTCCCGTCACCAGCACAATCGAGAGCATGATGGTGCGGAACCGGCGGTCATCCATCCGATGCGACATCCATTTGCCTACACCTGTACCCACTGGAACCAGAGGCAGAAAATAAAGCCCGATCAGCAGCGAATGCCAATCGATAAGTCCTGGAATCAGGGCATAGGGAATGAGTTTCACCGTATTGGTAGCCAGAAAATACAACACCGTGGTGCCGATGAACGCGGCCCGCGGCAACCCCTGGCCGAGCAGGTAAATGGCGGAAATAGGGCCGGCGGCATTGGCCAAGGTGGAAGCGATTCCCACCGCCACACCGGCCAAAAGCCCATTTTTATAATCCGCCTTGAGATGCCACTGTGGTGCCCACCGCGCCCGCACCTGGTCCAGCAGCACGTACAAAACGCTCATAATGCCGGTAATCAGGTCCAATACGTGAATGGACCCGGCCCGGCGGCCCGGGGTTGGGGTAATGGCGACCGGTTTTCCCGGCGGCACCCGCCCTACCGCTGCACCAGCCACAGTGGCGGATCTGGCTACCGGGTCGGCGGTGGAATGGCCATGGGTAGCCGGGTGCACCGCCGAGAGCAAAATCATCGATCCAATCAAAATGCCCAGCAGCGTGCCGGGGGCCAGCCGTTGGAGCACGCGCCGATCCCAGGTACCCCAGTGGTAATAGACGGAAAAAATATCGCTGGCCACCAGAATGGGCAGTAAAATGGCGTTGCCATGCTGGGCCCCAAAGGCCAGGGCAAACATCACCACTCCCACAATGCCCAGCCCACCGCCAAACCCGGATTTGGCGATGCCCACCACCAGCACGCCCATGGCCGCGAGCATCCAACCAAGCCAAGGCGAAATATGCGAACCAAATTGCAGCAGGGCGGCAGGCTCCACAAAGTTTCCCGACAGCCAAGCTTAATTCTAACCGCAAAACCCATTCCTGACACAGGCCCTGAGCCGGCCCGCGATAATGCCCAGCGCACCCTTGCCAGATGTGCCCGTTTTTATCGGGATTGGCAAAGTGCCCTGCGTGGCGGCGGTTCTGGGTTTACGCGCAGAGACCGGTACTGGGCAACGGCGGGTGGGGTGATGAAAACATTGAAAATTTAGCGAAAATTGGGGTGGTGCGAAAATCGATACTGTTGCGCCCTGGGGGATTCGGCGGCGTGAGCGGCTGGGAATTTTGGGCCTTTGTTGGCAGGACGGAAGTCCCGATTCAGGGTCTGTTGATTTAATCGAATTTCTCGTCTGCAATCGGCCTTGGCGCTCAAAAAACGAGGGTGAAAAGGGCGAAAATGGTACTAAATCAGCAGGCCCTTCATCGGGACGCCACGGTCCCGAAAATCTTCGGGATCGGGCTGAACGGGAGCGCAACGTAAATTGAGTGCAATGTGGGGGACGTTTTCGTCGGGCCAGGCTGCGGCTGCATTGGAACCAGGTGCTGTGGCCGCGGTTGGATCGGGTGTGCCCAGGCCGGGCTATGAACCTTGACAATGGCGTTGTTATGCGTAGTCTAATACAACCTTGCTGCTTTCCGCGGTAGCTCAGGTGGTAGAGTCCCGATAGCCATCGGGATTAACCGATAGGTTGCAGGGTGAGATTAGAATGGAGCGGAATGTTTTCCGCGGTAGCTCAATGGTAGAGCAATCGGCTGTTAACCGATTTGTTGTAGGTTCGAGTCCTACCCGCGGAGTTT
>JABEVA010000384.1 GCA_013044065.1 Phycisphaerae bacterium | reverse complement strand
GAAAGTGGAACAGCGATTTCGCATCCGGCAGACGTTTCCAACCGCTTTGAAAGAGGGCAACATACATTTGTTGCTCCAACCGCAAGCCAATATGCGGCTGGGAAAACTCGATGGCGCTGAAATGCTGGCACGCTGGCGCGAGGGTGACAAATGGCTTTCTCCGGCCGCGTTTATGCCGGTGATCGAACATGATCCCGCGCTGATTCGTCTGCTGGACTGCCAGGTGATCAGTGAAGCGGTGCAGCTTCGGCGGCGGTTACTGGCGCAGGGATTGGACTTGCGCATCAGTGTGAATATCGGCTCGCGGCATCTGCTGCATCCCAGTTTCCTGGCCGATCTGGATTCCGCTTTATCCGGTTGCCCGGATACATCGTTTCTTACACTCGAAATTACCGAAGTAACAGCCTTAACGGACTTGCCTCTGGCAGTTCAACGACTTGAAGCCATCAATCTGCGCCATGTTTCCACAAGCCTCGATGACTTTGGCACAGGCCACGCGTCGTTGCTCTATGCAGCTTCGTTACCCGTGAAGGAACTTAAGCTCGGGCAGGAATTCATGCGGGGGCTGCTGGCAAAAAATGCGCACGCCTCGGTGACCATTTCCGCGCTGCAATTCGCCGAACTTTCCAATACCCGCCTCATTGCCGAAGGCGTTGAAACATCCGAACAGCTTGCTTTCTGGCTGCGATTGGGGGGCCAGAATATCCAGGGATATTTTTTAGCTCGCCCCATGGAAGAAGAACAATTTGTTTCCTGGGTCAGGACTTTGAAGTTGCACCCGCAGGCATCCCCGCCACGGTATGCCAGCGACGATCTGCTCCTGCTGGCACGGCATGTGTCGGTGAATGAAAGACTTCATCGGCTGCGCGAAATGCGGGCCGCGGGAGTTGCCGATCCATTACCCATGGATGTGCCGCCACTTGAGACCTGCCCAACCGGCCATTGGATTGAGCACCGCAGAGCCGCCTATGGCCATTTGCCCGCGTTTGTGGCCATGGATAAAGCCCATTTGCGTCGGCATGAAATTTTAGCCCCGGTTAATCACGATGGCTCAATTGACTTGCTTGAAGAATGGGGCAATGTCATCCATTCGCTGATTTTGGGCATTGATCAGGAATTAATTCAAAATCAACACTCCTCGCACATGCGAAATAACCGCGAAGGCTTTTACATCTGACCCGGAGGGTGGCCTGATGAATATTTCACTCCCATGTTCATCTCAATTCTGTTGCGCCACCGCAAAAAGCTAAAAAAACACGATGTTTTTCGATTGCTTTTCGGCGGCATAATGGCTTTATGTGGGGGAAACCCCGACGTTTTCATCAGCCCACCCGGAGGGCAGGGCGAAATCATATATGGCTACCGTCCGTCATCCGACGTGATCTTCCCGCCATCAAATTCAATCAGCACTTTCTGCCGCCGGAGAGATGACAATGAGATGGGTTTTGTGATACAGCCTGTCAACATGGCCTTGCCTGCTTGCAAAATCGATAAGTTGTACCAACACCTTGATTTTACAAGGTGCAGGGCCTGCGCGCAAGTCGCCCCTGGATAAAACTGATGAAATATCCGGGGTAGTGCTGCACCTTTCCATCGCCTATCCATTGCAGGCGTTGTTCAAACTGGTATGCGAAAAGCTCGTGGGATTGACCGCACTACATATAGATCAACAAACCACAGGATGAATCGGAATTGGCCACAAGAAAAGAAAGGAAAAACGCATGAATTAGAGTAGTCTCCCATGATGCAAAGCCTCACCCGCGCAGGATGAAAAGAGGCCGTATTATTTCGCTGTTGCGAAGGCGCGGCCAATTTTCAGAGCAGTATGTATAGATATTGGGGGGCTGAGGGGCGGTATGCGCGTTATTCAAAAAAAACGAAACATTCTTCGCGGCCGCATCCGATCCGAGAACATCGGGCTTCTATTTGTTAAAATCGATGAATTATCCGGGCTAACCCGGTGGTGTGGCTTCGAGTTCGGCCTGTGTGGGTTGGCGTTTGCCGGCGGGCTTGACCATACGCAGGGTTTCGGGCGTGTTTTCCATGGATGGTTCATCGGCGGTGTTTGTCTGCACGCCGCGGGCCATCGCAATTACGCCGGTACGGGCCAATTCACGAATGCCATAGGGCCGCACAAGTTCCACAAACGCATCAAGCTTGTCTTCTTCGCCGGAGAGTTCCACCATAATGGCCTGATGCCCCACATCCACCACGCGGCCCCGGAATAAATCGGCAAGTTCAATAATCTCGCTGCGCGTGCGCGGCGTTACGCCGAGCTTCACGAGCATAAGATCGCGTGAAACATAAGGCGAATCTTTATAATCGCGCACTTTCACCACGGTGACAATTTTGGCCAGTTGCTTACGCACCTGATCGAGTGTGCGCTCATCGGCGATAACCACAATGGTCATGCGCGAAAGATTGGGATCTTCCGTACGGCCCACCACCAGAGAATCAATATTAAATCCACGCGCGGAAAACATATTGGCCACGTGCGAAAGCACGCCGGGTTCATTCATTACCAGTGCGGTTAAAATATGCCGCATAATTCATACTCCAATGCAAAAAATTGTTTTAAACCATTCATGCTTCCGCGCGGAATAATACAATCCGGCGCGGGCATCAACGGCAGCGTAAATCAACAGGATAAGGCGTTGCGCCGCTTCAGGCCAGCGTGCCCATGTCGCGGGCCATATTGGGTGGCGCGGATCCAACGATACCGAGTTCCATTTCATGAATGCCTTTACCGCTGGGCACCATGGGATAGACGTTTTCATCGGTTTCGCAGAGGAAATCCACCACGCACGGGCCGGGATGACGGATCATCTCATCGACAACTTTCTGCACATCCTCTTTCTTTTCACAGCGGATGCCGCGAATGCCGAAGCTTTCGGCCATGGCCGCAAAATCGGGATTGACCATTTCGGTGTTGCTGAATCTGCTGCCATAAAACATCTTCTGCCATTGCCGCACCATGCCCTGG
>JABEVA010000383.1 GCA_013044065.1 Phycisphaerae bacterium | reverse complement strand
TGTTTACAGAATTGGCGCAAACGGCAGGGGCGACGCTGTCCAAGGTTCCAAATGGAAATTAGATGCCGTCAAAAGCACCGTCGCGACCCGCCGGGAAGCGTCGCCATGGCCGGCCAATTCCACCCGTACTCGGTGGCGAGGTTTCGTCGGGAGGAACCGCGCACGCGCCGCAGGTGGACAACGATGCGGTGCCGGCACGTACGGCAGATCTGCCGGACACTCTACCACCAGGGCGTCATCAATCCACAGCGTGGCCCCATGTTTGGCCAGACAAATCAGATAAAAAGGCTGCCCGACGCGATTCCCCACTTCCCATGTCCACGCGGCTCCGCCGGCCCGAGCCACCTCCAATGGCAGCTCGCCATTGGCCCACCACAAAGCCTTTGCAGCCCCGTCCATGTGCCCAGTCGGCGTGATTCTGATGGTGCCCGGAAGCCGGCTTAGATCAACTTGTCCTGTCGGCCTGGGAAAATCCGGCAACTGTATCGGAGAGGTTCGGAATCGCCGCATGAGTGCCAGCGTGCGATTCGTGAGCTCCGAAAGTGAAACCGGCGCGGATACTTGGCGAATTCCCTGGCCCACATACACGGCCTCGCCGATGGGCGCTTTCCATCGCCGGGGTATTCCTTCCCGCCTCCAGGCCGTCTCCAGCGTGGCACCGACCGTGGCCGCCGTGCAATCGGTGTCATAACCGCCATTGACGGCCAGTAATATGCTCTTTTCAAAATCACCCCCGCCGTATACCAAAGCCCAAGCGGTCAGGGCGACATTCAGGGGTGCATGGGTGAAATTTTCGTTGTCGTGAGCGCTTAGCAACTCGTCGCGGCATTTCCATGTCTCCAAGCCTCCGGCTTGCCGGGTCATCACCAGACGAATCGCCGTGGCCGTTTGGGTATCCGCCTTGATGTGCGCCAGCGCCAACGCCAGTGCCTTGGGCAACGCGAGACCCACAATAACCTGGCTCTGTAGAACCGCGAAAAACACTTCGCCGGCAATTCCTTCCGGGCCATGGTCGAGGGAAGCGTCCAGCGCCGCGTATTGCGCTGCGGCCTGCGGTTTTCCGGCACAAAGGCATGCCCATATTTCCGATCGGATTGGCGAACCCATTCCCGCATGAAATGGATTCTCATACGTTCCCGCCTCCGCCACCGGCACACCCCGCCGCAGGTTCCAGCGACAGCGGCCATATTCATCCCACATGTAATGGATATGATTCAGCCAGGCCTGGGCAAAATCCGCCTGCGTCAGATTGAACCCCCGCCGCTCCAACAGGCATAACCAAACCAACTGCAGCTCCAAGTCGTCGTTCGGCGGAGCCACCGTCGGCACGGGGTCATAATAAGTAAAATGCAGGCGTTCCATCCTTCCCTCCGCAGGTATGCCCAGCGTTCCACCGACGGATTTACCCAGCCAGCAGCCAAAAACGCGAGACTCGAGCGTGGGTTGGGCTTCAGCGCAGCTTGGCTCGTCGGTGCCACGGAGCCTTATTGTTTGCGGTGTCGCGGCTAACACGTGGGCGGATTTTTCTTGATTTTCCATACAATTAGTATATGTGATCGACAAATAATTGCAAGACCATGTGCGGGACCAAAATAACTGCCCGAAGGAGGCCGTTGCCGTAGGTGCATGACACGTTAGGCGGCCCATTTCTCGTGCGTAGGCATGGATTCTGGATGATCGTTGAGAACAAGGAATATTTCTTGGCGTTCGATGATTTTCCGTGGTTTCGTACCGCCGCCGTGCGGCATTTTTTTTACTGTTGCGTTGTATCACGGGGCGCATCTCTATTGGCCGGCCTTGGATGTTGACCTGTCGCGGGAGCAGATATTGCATCCGGAAAAATTCCGACTAATTGCCAAATAATAGCCGGAGTCAGTTTGGTTTTCATTACCCCGTCACGCCCGCCTTGCGGTCGCCTGCGGGTCACGTCCTTGGCGCGATTCCGCCTACGCTTGGCCAGGAACTTCAATTCCTTATACTTCTTTTTCCAATTCTCCCGGCGGCCTTGTAAAAACCAGACCTGAACCCAACGCGGGGTTGCATACTTGTTCTTGTCCTTTGGGCCTTCCTGCCTCGTAGCTTCCACGCGCCACTCCTACCATCGAAAATCCTTGTCACGGCGCGGCAAATTAACGCGTCGATACTACATCATTTACTACCCAAAAGGTCAAGGTTTTCCTCAGGCCAGGATTGGGGATTCCGAATCAACATATGGGGGTGATGTTAAAATAATCGCAATTACGAATATCAAGATTGTGCTAACGCGTGGCCAAACCCGCTTGACGTCCTTGACATGAGATTTATTTGTTGTACAATAAATCTAGAAGAGCGGGAAAGGCTCCGCTGCCGCCCTTTGTTCGGGCGATCAACACTTGTATTTTCAAACGGCTTTGATTATGCTTGTTGATGTTGTGTGTTGCAGCTTTTGATTTGGGTATCAAATATGAACGCGACCATTCGAACCAAGACCGACCGCATCTACCAGAATCTGCTGAATCAAATTGTCGGCGGATCTTGGCATTTAGGTGATCAAATCACGCCCGAAGAAAAACTGGCCGTGCAATTCGGCTGCAGCCGCATGACCGTTAACAAGGCCATTGGCCGTTTGCAGCACGACGGCCTGGTGGAACGCCGGACCCGCGCGGGCACACGCGTAATTAAGAATGTGATCCGCCACGAGTCTGCGGTGCCGCCGCAATTTGATGCCGTAGCGTTGATCCATCCCGGCGAACAGCATGAAGGCATCTGGCGCATCGTTCAGGGTTTTCAGCAAAACGCCCAAGGCGTCCAGCGGCGCACCATGATGCTCACCTACGGCACTAATTTTCAAAAAGAGGCGGAAATGGTCGGCCGCCTGCGTGAGTTCGATGTGAAAGGCGCGGTGGTCTATCCGGTGTTGCCGGAGCCCGCCAACCAGATTTATTTTGGCCAGATGCTGCTGGCCTGCCGTTTCCCAGTGGTGCTGGTGGATGTCAATCTGCCCGGCTTCGGCCGGCCGGCGGTGGTCGCCGACGGGTTTCACGCCGGTTATACCATGACGCGGCACCTGCTCGCCGGCGGGGCGAAACGCATCGGCTTTTTGTCCAATTATTCATGGACCTCGTTCATGCGCGACCGGTACCTGGGCTATCGCCGGGCGATGGAAGAGGCCGGCATCTTGCCACCGGATAACTGGATTCTGTTGGAGTCGGCTATGCATCCCGATTTTTCCGCTCCGGTCAATAAATCAAAATTGCTGGCCACGCGGTACCTCAATCAGGCCGCGGACCTGGAAGGGCTGGTTTGCGCCAACGATTTTCTGGCTTTGGGGTGCCTGGAAGCGGCCCGAGATCTCAATATTGCCGTGCCGGAGCGGCTGCGCGTGGTGGGCATTGATGATTATACCGCCGCCGCCGAAGCTCGGCCGGCGCTGACGACCTATCACATTCCCTATACGCAAATGGGGCGCGCCGCGTTTGACGTGCTCAATGGACTTTTACAGGGAACTGTCGTGCCCGCCACTGAATTGCAGTTACGCGGCGAACTGGTGGCGCGGCAAAGCGGATAATCTAAAGAAAGGAGGTAACCTTCGCTATTCAAGGTAATGTAGATCAAAAGTAGTGTTCTAATTTCCGGCCGCCTGTCGCGGCCAACCGTAGTCTGCCCGGTTCGGCAGGCAATTGTAGAAACGCTCTCAGCGAGAGCAAAAGGAGTATTTTATGTTTACCAAGTTTTTCCCAATTTCTCACGGTTCCTCTCTGGTCGCCGCGGCAGTCGCGGCAGTGGCGTTTGCGGGGCTGGTCGGTACGGCCTCGGCCAACATGATCGTCAATGGAGATTTCTCGGCGAATGCTTCTTCGTACTACGGAACCCCTGGTTTTTCGACGACCCCGTATCAAACCCAACCGTATGGCCCCACGGGCTGGACCATCGGTCAGGTACAGATCGGCGTCAACGGCCCGGATACGGGGTTCTATTCCAGCGACGGAGAACCCTTTGCGCCGCCGACCGTGACCGGAGTGCGCGATTTTGGTTTCATCCAGGAAGCAAGTTGGAGGGGACCCAATACCATCTCCCAAACAGTGGCAACCACCGCCGGCTCGTCGTACCAGCTTTCCTACGTTGGGGCGGCGAGTACTTATACTTCGGGGAATGGTGGCGGCTACGTTTACGTTCTGGAAGTGATTGTCACAGACACTACAAAAAACGCGGAGATTGTCACCCAGAATCCTGCCATCACCACTGCGGATTTCCTCCCTTTTACGCTGGATTTCACAGCGACTTCAGCGTCGACCAACATTGAATTTCTGAACGGTAGTACGGTCGGTTCCGGCCTCAGCGTTGACGTATCAAACGTCTCCCTGGTGGCGCTGCCTGAACCGGCCACCTTGGGCCTGATGGCGGTGGGTGGGCTGGGGCTCTTGATTTTGGGCAAACGGCGGAAGATGGCGTGAACACAGCCTGGGCAGGTGGTGAATCGCTCCCGGCGCGCCGGGACCAAGTTGCCAAGGGAATAAATGGGGAGAGGCCGATAGATTTATATCGGCCCTCCTTAT
>JABEVA010000382.1 GCA_013044065.1 Phycisphaerae bacterium | reverse complement strand
TCAACCATGCAACCGACACCCGCAAAATCGCCGACTTGGAGTTTGGTCACCTGCGTCCCCACCGCTTTCACCCGGCCAATAATTTCATGGCCCGGAACCATGGGATAGGTGGAACCTGCCCAGTCATTGCGGCACTGATGCAAATCTGTATGGCAAATGCCGCAATAAAGAATTTCAATATGCACATCATGAGGGCCGGGTTCGCGGCGGGAAAAAACAAACGGTGCCAGTGGAGACGAGGCATCTTGGACAGCATAACCATGTGTTTGCATCATAAAACTTTATCCTTGCAATAAAAGAGCAATAAAACCATAGACCATTGTAGGCACCCAATCGGCGACAACCAACCCCAAGGTGCTGCAACCGCCGGCCGCAGCGGCGGTTTACCAGGTTTGTCGCCAGGAGAAGGGCTGACGCGGGCGGAAAGTCTTGGCGGCTGCAACTTTAAGCGTACTCAATGCTGTTATCTTCATAGACCAAGGCCGCTGCGCGGATTATACTGGCAGGTCTGCTGGAACAGAGAGAGTGACAAGCCAGCGTCAGAGATTACTGTTCATCCGGAGCATCGGTTTTGAAGGGTCTTCGATATCGCGTAAAACTTTTGCAACATGCAGAGTCTTGGCGGGCCGCCGTTTTGGGGCTGGCGATTCTGGCGTTGCCTGCATGTGTCAAAAAGGCCGTTGCCCCACCCGCGGCGTTGCCGCCGCCGGTGAAAGTGGCGGTGGCCAAGCTTTCCAATGTGCCGGTGCAATTCACCAACATCGGTGTGGTACAGCCGGTATCATCGGTGACGCTGCAAACCCAGGTGGATGGCATCATCAACGCGGTGCGGATCCAGCCGGGCCAAGACGTGCGCCAAGGGCAGGTGCTTTTCACGCTGGATTCGAGGCCATTTGTGGCCGCTTTGTTGCAAGCCCAGGCGGCTTTGGCCCAGGCTAAAGCCAATGTGGTGGTGGCCCAAGCCAAACTGGATGGCTATCAGGCGGCGTATGTGGATGCCTTAGCGGACTGGCGGCGGGCCCAAAAAGTTGGTACCGCCAACGGGGCTTTGTCCGTCACCCAGTATGACGCCTACAAATCCACCTACGATCAGGCCAAGGCCAATGTGGCCAATGGCCAAGCTTCGCTGGTGGCGGCCCGGCGGGCGGTGGATTCCGCCCAGGCCGGTGTTACCACCGCCCAAATCAATGTGGGTTACTGCACCATTCGCTCGCCGCTGGATGGCAAGGCCGGAAATTTGCAGGCCTTCGTCGGCACGAATGTAAAAGCCACCACCACCAATTTACTGGTGATCAACCAGATGCGGCCTATTTATGTTTCCTTTTCGCTGCCGCAAAGTGAGCTATACCCGATTCTTGCGGCCCAGCGGAAGGATCGCAAGCTCGTGGTCTACGCGCATGCGCATGGCGCACCGGGACCGCAATTGCAAGGCTATTTAAGTTTTATTGACAATGCGGTTAATGATGCCACAGGCTCCATTCAATTGATGGGCACGTTTGCCAACGCCCAGGAAGAATTGTGGCCGGGAGAATTTGTGGATGCCACCCTGCAGGTGGCGATTAAAAAAAATGCGGTGGTGGTGCCCGTTCAGGCGGTGCAAACCGGACAAAACGGCGAATATGTCTTTGTCCTGCAACCGGGCCACATCGCCCAGATGCGGCGGGTCCAGGAAGCTTTTTCCTATAACGACATGGCGGTCATTGCCAAGGGCTTATCCGCGGGCGAAACGGTCATCACCGACGGCCAACTCAATGTGATTGACGGCAAAGCGGTGGAAGTGGTGAAAAGGGGTCTGGTAGGCCCGGCCCGGCCAGCGCCCGTCACCGGCCCAAGCCGCCCCCGTGCGGTGCCAACCAGCCGCGCGGCGGTCAGGGACCGGCCATGAACATATCGGCACTATTCATCCGGCGTCCCGTGGCCACCACCTTGATGATGGCCTCCCTGGTCATTTTCGGCGTCATGGCTTACTGGCAGTTGCCGGTAAGCGATTTGCCGGATGTCGGTTTTCCCACGATTGTGGTCAGTGCTTCATTGCCCGGGGCCAATCCCGACACCATGGCTTCATCGGTGGCCACGCCGCTGGAGAAGCAGTTCACGCAAATTGCCGGCCTGCAGGCCATGACCAGCCAGAGTTCCCAGGGGTCCACCTCCATTACCCTTACGTTTGCGCTGCGGCGCAACATCAACAACTGTGCCCAGGACGTGCAGGCCGCCATTTCGCAGGCCTCCGGCCAGTTGCCGCACAATATGCCCAATCCGCCGACCTACCGGAAAGTCAATCCAGCCGAGCAAGCTATTTTGCTGCTGGTGCTGGAATCCAAAACCTTGCCGATGTATACCGTGGATGATTACGCGGAAAATCTGCTGGGCGATTCCATCTCGGAAGTTGACGGCGTAGCCCAGGTGAATGTGTATGGTGCCCAGACCTACGCCGTACGTATTGAGGTGAACCCCAAGGCCCTGGCGGCCCGCGGCATCGGCGTGGACCAGTTGATGCAGACCATTCAGGCCGCCAATGTGGACCAACCCACCGGCACACTCTGGGGCGTGCACAAGGCCTACCAGGTGTATTCCAACGGCCAATTGACCACCGCCGCGGCCTATCGACCGCTGATTGTGCAATACAACAAAGCCACCGGGGCGGTGGTTCGGCTGGACCAGGTGGCCCATGTGATCAACAGCGTGGTCGATGACAAAATGGAAGCCTGGTATTATGCCCACGGCAAGGGCAGCCGGGCGGTGATTCTGGCGATTCAAAAGCAGCCCGCGGCCAATACCATTCAAGTGGTGGATGATATTGAGAAGCTGCTGCCCAAGCTGCGGGCCAGCATTCCCGCATCGGTAACGCTGACTACCATGTACGATAAATCTCTGGATATTCGCGCCGGGGTGGCGGATGTCAAACTCACCCTGGGGCTGGCCCTGATTCTCGTCACACTGGTCATCTTCGGGTTTCTCAAGAGCATCCGTGCCACGATGATTCCGGTGGTCGCCATGCCGCTGGCGATTGTCGGCACTTTTACCGTCATGTACGAAATGCATTTCACCATCGACTATTTTTCACTGCTGGCGATAACCCTGGCGGTGGGTTTTATCGTGGACGACGCGGTGGTGATGCTGGAAAATTCTTATAGACACATTGAAATGGGTGAGCCGCCCATGCAGGCCACACTTAATGCCTCGCGCGAAATTGGTTTTACCATTATTTCCATGACGCTTTCGCTGGTGGCGGTCTTTATTCCCATTATCTTTCTTGGCGGCATCATCGGGCGATTGCTTAACGAATTCGCTATTACCCTGGCCGCGGCCATTCTATTTTCCGGGGCCATTTCCCTGACCCTGACCCCCATGCTTTGCAGCCGCATCCTGCGCGACGAGCGGCACCGTCGGCACAACTTGCTTTACCGCTTCATGGAAAGCCTCTTTGATCGATCGCTGAAAATTTATCTCTGGTTGCTGCGCGGCATGCTCAAGGCCCGTTTGCTGGTGGCCATCCTTGCCATCGCCACATTGTGGCTTACCCTGCACCTGCTGGCCACGATACCGGAAGGGTTTATCCCCGCCGGCGACAGCGGACATATTCTGGTGGCCACCCAGGCAGCGGAGGGCATTTCCTTTGGTTCTCTGGTCAAGCACCAGCAAGCTTTGGCCAAAATGGTCGGCAATAACCCCAATGTTGAGAATTTCATGTCTCTGGCCGGTGGCGGCCCGTTCGGTGCCACCAATGGCGGTGACATGTTTTTTCACTTGAAACCCGCCGGTGATCGCCCGCTCACCACCGATCAAGTCATCAGCGAACTGCGGCCCGAATTTGCCCGTGTGGTCGGCATCAAGGCATTTTTACAAAACATCCCGCCGATCAACGTCAACGGGAAGCTCACCAAAGCGGAATACCAGTTTACCCTGATGTCTCCGGACACCGCGGCGCTGTACAAGTATGCCCCGATGCTCACGGACCAACTCCGCAAGTTGCCGGGGCTGGAAGAGGTGAACAATGATCTGCTCATTAAAACCCCTCAGGTCAACATTGTGCCGGATGACAACCGGGCTCAGATTCTGGGCGTGAGCCACCAGGCCATTGAAGATGCTCTGGGCTTAGCCTACGGTCAGGAACAAATTTCCACCATTTATGATCCTCAGGCCCAATATGAAGTCATTATGGAAGCGGAAGCAAAGTACCAGCGCAATCCGGAAGATCTTTCGCTCTTGTACGTAACTTCAGCCACCGGGCAGTTGGTTCCGCTCAACGCGGTCACGCATGTCACCAAAAGCGTGGGGCCGCTGATGATCAATCAGACCGGTATATTTCCATCGGTAACCATCTCGTTCAACGTGGCCTTTAACTATTCGTTAAGCAAGGCCGTGGATGAGATTCAGAAAACCGCCAAAGCCACGCTGCCGCCGCAGATCATCACACAATTTCAGGGTGCGGCGCAGCTTTTTAAGGAAGCGGTGATCAACATGGGTATCCTGTTGCTCGTGGCCGTGGTGGTCATCTACATTGTGCTGGGTATTTTGTATGAAAGCTTTATTCATCCGATTACGATTTTGACCGCCCTGCCCTTTGCGGGACTTGGGGCATTGTTGACCCTGATGATTTTTGGGAACATTCTGGACCTGTACGCCTTTGTCGGCGTGATTATGTTAATCGGCCTGGTGAAAAAGAACGGCATCATGATGGTCGACTTTGCCATTGTGGAACGCGATAAAGGGGCCAGCCCGGTGGATGCCATTTATCGGGCATGCAGTGTGCGGTTCCGGCCCATCATGATGACCACCATGGCGGCCTTGCTGGGCACGCTGCCAATTGCCATCGGAATTGGAGCTGATTCTGAAACACGCCGTCCGCTGGGCCTGGCGGTGGTTGGAGGTTTGCTGTTCTCCCAGTTTTTAACCCTGCTGGTAACGCCGGTATTTTACGTTTACCTGGAGGAGTTTCAGACCTGGCTCAAATCCCGTCGCCATCGCCGCGGCCCGCCGGTGCCTCCGGCCGGCTTGCCGAATGCGGATTCACCGGCGCTTGCGGCTGGCACGTAGTGGCCGGTTGAGTGCGACCGGCGGACCAAAGATCTGGCTGGAAAGTGTGAAGTTATTTTCGCCCGGTCTCCGCCGGCACTGCCTTTGTTGCCCTCAGATACATGGGGTCCGCCTGCAATAAGTGCGTAAACGGATTGACGTAACAGATTCCCCCCAGCCATACGTGCAGGCCGGCCAGCGGCCCGGTCAAGATGGTGCCCAGCGGCATAAGCTGCTGCCGGCTTCCCTTAGTCACCAGATCAATGGCCACAATGCGAATTCGGGTGCCGGACGGGCAAACGGTGCGGATCCACGGATTCTGAAGGCGGTGATGCGGGCGAAACGGATTTTCCGGGCGAGGCTCGTAATACCGGGGCGCATGGTCATCTTGATCGGGTTGTAATTCCGCCCTCTTCAACTGGGCCAGCGAAACCGGCGGACACCGTTGGGCGTGGTCATCATCGTCGCGGCGGTAACGATAAGCCGTGTAGTGGACCCACGGCCCACATTCCGAAGGGGGCGTGCGCAAATTGGCCGCGGAGTTGGAAATCAGCGCGTAGCGGGTGGGATGGTTCCAAACCTCCAGCAATGCGGATTGGCGCAGCACGTATAGGCTGCCCGGCTGAAAGGCCGTCTTATAGCGTGGGTTGGCCGTGACATCGCGAATCTGCGTGCCGCAGCCGGTCAAAACCAGCAGGGTACACAACGCGGCAATCCAGCTAAGGGCAGCGCGGACGAAACCGGACGTGCCGGCAAAGTTAGGCCCTGATGAGGCTGATCGGTTGGGGATGAAAAAAATAATTCCTTGCCACTTCATGGTTATGAGAATCCATCACCAAGGCCTTCCGCCATCGCGCGCTGACACATTGTTGGAGATCGGGTGCCGCGAGTGGAATAATTTATCCGCCGCCCGGCGGACCGAATGGTGGCGGCCAGCCACCCGGTCCAAACCCGCCACGCCGCCTACCTCCGGGGCGGCCGAACCGGCCGCGCGGCGGCTGTTTAAAAAAGCTGCGGTCAGGCGTGCCCCGGAAATAACGCCCAACGAAAGGATAGGTTTCGGTGATGACATAATAATAAGTTCCGTGCGGATATTCCGGTGTCACGCCGTAACGGCCATTGGCCTGGTCTAAATCTCCAACGTTATGGACATATTCAAAGTCGCCGGCATATTTTCCATCATATCTGCCGCCGGGGCCATGGGGTGGCTTGGGTCGCCAGCCTGTTTTAATTCGGTAGCCGGATCGCAGCGCTTTTATTCCACTGTGGGAATCATGCGGGTTGCGGTAGCCCCATGGCCCGTAAATAGGGAAACCATCGGCAGCGTAGCCGAGGAGAAATACCTGACCCCACGCATGGCTGGCTTTTATGAATTCGGTGGGCAGTCCATGATAATGGTAGATGCCATCGGGTTGGACGTGAGCATGGCTTTGGTCGAGGCCAAGATTTCCGTAACCAGTCATCAATTCGAAATTCCAGACTGAATGACGATGGTGGTGCCAGAAATTGGCGGTTCCCGGATCAAACACCACACCATCACGGGCGATGCCAAAATCAATCTGGTTGGTCAGGGGGGTGAAATTCCTGGCTATGGATGGATGCAGGGCCATGCGGAAATGAAACGTATGAGGGTGGATGGTATTGGGGCAGCCACGATCAGGAAATTTTCCCACCTTGTGATCTGGAATATCATTGGAGGTCACGTAGCGATATCGGCCGCGGATATAAAAATGGACTTTACTTTTATACTTGGGCCAGACATTGGGATCCGTAAACGCTTCGACATTGCCGCCGGATAGCCAAGTGCCGGCACCAGCGACCGCGAACAGGCCGAGCAGCCGACGGCGGGAGAGTGCCAATTCCATGTCCACTCCTTAAATCTGATACATTCCAACAAGCCAGACCCAACGAGGCCCCACAGATACTAAACTCTTGCCCGGCTAAACCGCAAGTACATTCCGCCAGGGCCTTGAACTTGGGTGCGGCCATAAATTAAGGGAGCAGCCGGGCAACGCGCTTCGACCGCCGCCATAGCACCACCTCGTCGCCGGTCAGATTGGCGCATCACAGGCCGGCGAAAATTTTTAGATTGTTCATTCACAAGGTGTCGCCCCGGAGTAAATGCAACCCGTGATGGATACGCCATTGTCAGCCGCCCGACGATTGAGCCGCAGCGGCCCGGCGCAGCCGGGCGGGCCGCCACACTCGGAAATACTGGGCTCCAAAATACGTACCGGCGACAAACAAGAGCGCCAGCATCTGACCGATCAGCCCTTCCCACGTGGGGAAGGTGGCAAACCAGTTTTCCACCCAGCCGGGAAAATTGACGGGTAAATTGTGCGTGGGCAGCCAGTTGGCTTGCTGCATTTCCTGCACGTTTTCGCCCACCATCACCAGCAAAACCGCGCCGATCATCACGCCGGTGAGAATCAACATTTTGCGATAAGGGAGCCGGTAATGGCCGGCAAATGTCAGAAGCGCGACCATCAACGTCAGCGCCAATCCGATGCCGGCCCCGGCCAGTACCACGCTTTGCCCCGCCAGCAGCCGCCAGGATTGCAACATGATCACCACTTCAAAACCTTCGCGATAAACCGAGGTAAAGCCAATGGTCAGCAGCCCCCAATACACGGCGGATTGGGGGCTGCTGGATGCTTCCAGCAGGTTGCGTTTGCGATTGTGGTGATGGGTGATCCAGCCGGTCCAATATATCTTGTGAAAAAACCAGTTCATAATCACCATCAGCACCGCCACAGCCAGCAACCCGGTGCCGGCTTGTACATTGAGCATACTGGCATTATTGTTGGCATTAATATCGGCCAGAATGGCCACCACCACAAAATACGTAATCACCGTCGCTAAAAACGAAATGCCGGAGCCAATAGCCACCGGCTTCCAATAGTGCCGGTCGGTGCGGGCCAGGCTTGCGGTAAGGGCGGCAAGCACCAAAATCGCTTCCAAGCCTTCACGGAACACCAAAATTCCGGCGTTGACCATGACCGCTGCGTGACTGATATTTTTAGAGGCGGGGTCATTAGGATCCGGCGGATTGCCGGCAGCGGTAATTCCCTGCCACACCAAAATGCCAAGAATGACCAAACCAACGGCAAGGATCAGGCCATAAACCACCCTTTTTATTTTGGGGGCCAAGGCCTGCAAGGGTATGCCATCGCGCGCCGGCAGGAATTCGGTATGCGAAGCGTCGGAAGGAAAGTTGTTCTGGGCCGGCATGGATATGACTCCGTGCGGCGGTAGTCTTGCAAGCAATCCACGCTTCGCCGCAGGCGTAGATCATCCAGTACGGCCTTGAGCCTAAGAGCAATGGTTATGGCCGTCAAATGAGATTGAGTCTCAATATGGCTGATTTGGTCCGGGCTTAAAATTCGTCGAATTCCTGCCTGCGGCAAGCCTACAACGTCAAGCAGCCCTCCGTTGAACCAACTTAGGCGGTTAGTTTGGATACCTTGCTTTTAATCTTGTCTCTGGCATCGCGAGGCTCGCGGTAAAACAAAATAGCTTAAACTGGTTTGCGCACCGCTGGAGGTCAAAGCTCCCGCAATAAAGCGGTGGCCAAACCGCCAGGATGGCTGGACTGGGAAGATGGGGCTTGGCGGACGGTGATGGCTGTCCACCGGCATGACGGCTTCCCCTGGGCGCTGGGAGCTTTAACCCGCCACAGAGATTGGTAAAATAGCCCAAGGGTTCGGATGGTGGCCGGCGTAAGAATCATGCAGAAGCACATGAAGTATACATATACTGATATCATAAATTATAGTATACGTACCACAACCCGGCGCAGCCGTGGTGTAAGGGCCTGCGCAAGAATAGATCCATGCGATACGGCGCTGAAGCTTGGTCGGAAATTTTCGCCACTGGCGAGGCGCGTCGGGATCGCCTACCCCGCCCGTGGGCCTGTAAGGAGCCAGCAACGAAACCGGCGGGTAACGGTACCACCCGGAAATTGTGAAGTTATTTTTGCTCAATCCTTAAGCGCGAGGTCTCTCTGGGGAGTTCCATCACGGTGAACAAATTGTTGGTCAATACCCCCCTGCGCTGCACCCGAATTGGCGTGGACAAAGCCGGTCTGGCGGCAGACTTCTTGCGGCGTAAGGGCGGTGGCGTGATGGATATGATTGCGCACTTTTGGGATCGTCTGAGTCAGACGCCGCCCTTGGCCCGCGGCGATCTGCACCTGGTGATCGTGTGGCAGCCACCCAAAAATAGCCCGGACAATTCGCCGCTGATTCCCGATGGGCCACAAATACTCTCCGCATCTGGGGCCATGCTTTTTGTACCCAAGGCGAAGCGGGCGGATGTCTTTGCTTTGGACCATGTCAGTTCCGATCTATTAGCCTCCTACATTAGCCAATGGCAGCCGGACACACCGCGAATTCCATCACCAACCTCAACCTCTCCAATGGACCCGCCGGATAAAGCACTGCCGACCAATGGAGAATCGTCCACGCTGCAATTCATCACCGGCGAGGCTCTGGGTGTGCAGGCTATGCTTCCATCCCTTCTCGCGTCCGCACACCGCAAAGCTCCTGCGAAGGTAGTAACCAATGTGATGATGCAACTCGGACCGGCCACCACTCCGGCCTTATCCCCTCGGGTTCGCAAGGCTCGCGATGGGGATGGGGCGATTTTAAACCGTTGGCGAAAAATGTATAAAGAAGAGCGGGGGATACTTTTTGATGCGGATGTGGATGCCTGGATCGAAAGTGGCAAGGTGTATGTTTGCCAGCATGAAAGCCAGATTGTAGCCGTGGCGAAATTTGATTTGGAGCTGGCTACGATGGTGGAAATTGGTGGAGTGTATACATTTCCTGAATTTCGTCGCCACGGTTTTGGCCGCGAACTGGTCAGTGATTTGGCCTGCAGAATCCGCACGGACAAAAAGATCCCTGTGCTGCAAGTAGATGTTGATAATGAGGCCGCCTTGCGCATTTACCAGTCTGCAGGTTGGAACGTCATGGGGAGGTTGGTTCGGGTTTGGATAACCGCAGTCTAATTTAAACCATTCGCTTCCAGTCTATGCAACAAAACATTTCTTTTTACCGTAGAGTTCCACGTGGAACATTTACTTGCCGCGGTTAATGCGGAGCTTGCGATTGGTGTCCCAGGTCCGCAGCCTTAATGATGGCGCGTTCGTTTAAGCCGGCGGTCGGCGCGGCACGGATCTCTCCCACGCTCAAGCAGACCAATTCAAGCCGCAAACGAATTTCATTGACATATCTGTTATCTGCGGTTACAACTGTTCCACGTGGAACATGGACCTTAGCAAGGAACAAAGTTTATGGCCAATCCCAAGCCACGGCTCGGTCGCGGGCTATCCGCGCTGATGAACGCAAGCTCGCCCCATCCTTCCAAGCCGCAAGAAAATATCTCTGTCCCCGAAGCGGTGTCGGATCCAAATTCCCAGCACCAGAGCGCCAATAGCAGTACCCTCCATGGGCCAACCGAAATACCACTCGATCTTATTGATGATAACCCTCACCAGCCACGTGAAAATATGGATCCTGCCGGTCTGGCTGAATTGACTGCGTCCATCAAAGTCAGCGGGATTTTGCAGCCGGTATTGTTACGACCTGTCGCCAATCGATTCCAATTGGTGGCCGGTCACCGTCGTACCGCCGCCGCCAGGGCTGCGGGCCTTACCACCATCCCGGCCATTGTAAGAGCCGATACCACCGAAGAGACCCAGGCCGAATGGGCTATCATCGAAAATATTCAGCGACAGGATCTTAATCCTCTGGAACGTGCCAAAGCCTACAAGACCTATCTGGAGCGATTTAACCTTACCCATAGCCAAGCCGCCCAACGGCTCGGCGAAGAACGTACCAACGTTTCCAACTACTTGCGCCTGCTAGACTTGCAAAAAGAAGTGCAACATTTGGTCGCTGCCGGACAGGTTTCCTTTGGTCACGCTAAAATTCTCGCCGGCATTGATGATCCTGATCGCCAAAATTCCTTAGCGAAAACTATTGTCGAGCAAGGTCTAAGTGTACGCAAACTCGAAGACCTGCTCATGGAACCCCCGACGGATGTCATTGGCTCAATCTCCGTTGCCGCCCACGACCGCACCGTCAAAAGTGCCCACATTGTTGAAATGGAACAGGAATTATCCCGCAAACTGGGCACTAAACTGCGCATTTTTCCCGCCCGCCGCAAGGGGGCCGGAAAAATTGTCATCCAGTATTTCAACCTCGACGAATTTGACCGCATTGTCGCCAAAATAACATAAGTTTAATTATATATGTCTTTTTATTGACGTATCATTATGAATGTATACCATAAAGCCGGTCCGTCCACTTCCCCGCCCGTCGCCACCGTCATGGATGCCCTGGCCGCCGTCCTTCCCGACGCCCATCGCACCACCCTGCGGCATTTTTTCTCCCAGGGCCGCGTACTGCTCAACGACCAGCCGGCCCGGTCCCTCAAACAACCCGTTCTCCCTAACGACCGCGTAACCATCGCCGATGCCCGCGTGCGCCCAACCGAACTTCCCGCCGGCTTAAAAATCATTCATCAGGATGCCGATGTCATTGTGGTGGATAAGCCTCCCGGTTTGCTGACCGCCACCCACGCCCAGGAAACCCGGCCCACGGTTCTGGCTCTTCTCAATCGCTACGTGTCACGCGCCAATGGCAAAAATAAAATTTTTCTGGTCCACCGCCTGGATCAACACGCCTCCGGCCTGTTGGTCTTCGCCCGCGGCATCAAGGCTCTCCACCATCTCAAGGCCCAATTCCGCGACCATTCCATCACCCGGGAATATCACGTACTGGTCCATGGCTCCCCGGACCCCGCACAGGGTCGTCTTAGCGGCAACCTCATCGAAGGCCCCGATCGAATCGTGCGGCCCTGCCCCGCGAATCGTGGCCGCCCCGCCATTCTCGATTACCGCCTCATCAGCCCCGCCACTCCCGCGGTGCCCCTGAGCCATCTGCAATGTCGCTTGTTTACCGGCCGCAAACACCAAATTCGCGTACAGTTTGACGCGGCGGGCCATCCGGTCGTGGGGGATCCGGTTTATGGCCACACGCAATATC
>JABEVA010000381.1 GCA_013044065.1 Phycisphaerae bacterium | reverse complement strand
TTGATAGAAAAACCAGGCCAGGCCGCTGGCCCCCACGGCCAGAATGTTCACGGCGGCCCATCAATCGGTGAGCCTGGGGCCACAGGTGGGTTTTCAAAGCATGGCCTTGCCGGACTTGTCACGGATTCCGTTTTTTGGCCCGGTGCTCTTTGATCAATACATCCTCTTCTATGCTGCGGTCATTTTGGCGCTGTTGATTTGGCTGCTGGTGCATCATACACGTACCGGAGCCATTCTGCGGGCCTTGGGCGATGCCCCGGAGGCCTGTCAAGCTGCTGGAATCTCGGTGCGAACATGGAGAACCGCGGCCGTGCTCTTCGCGGGGGCTTGTGCCGGTGCCGCGGGCGCATATTTGAGCATTATGCGCACCCATGCTTTTGCCAGCGACATGACCGGTGGCCAAGGATTTGTGGTGCTCTCGCTGGTGATTTTCGGGCGCTGGACCATTCTCGGCCTTATCGCGGGGTGCCTTCTTTTCGGCGGCATCAACAGCCTGCAACAAACCTTGCAGACCACGCGCTACACCAGCCATTCCACCTTCATGCACGCCTTGCAGCACATTCCCTTCGAGTTCTTTCAGATGCTGCCCTACGTGGTAGCGTTATTGGCTCTGGCCACGCTTTCCCGCAGCAGTCCCGGTCCGCGTTATCTGGGTCAGGCCTGGAAGCAATAAGCAGGCCCATCAGCGCAGAGTTCCACAATTCGGCAAGAGTGTAGCTGCGACAGAACTTTCGCCGCCGTAGGCCAAGATGGAATCGCCGTTCATCCTCTTGCGGCTGCATCCCAAGCGGGAGTCTGGCCCAGGGCCTCCAGCAGCCGGGCTGATAATATCTCGCGGGCGGCCGGCAACGGGCCAGGCAGGCGGCAGCCGGCGGCGCGAACGTGTCCACCACCGCCAAAGCCGGCCGCAATCAAACTCACATCAATCGAATGCTTACTGCGCAGGTTAACCCGAATAACGCCATCCGGCGCTTCACTTAGCAAAGCCACAATTACGGCCGTTGCAACCATCATGGGGTAATCCGTCAGACCGTCGGTTTCAAATGAGGCTGCGCCGGTGGCGGCAAAATCCGCCCCAGAGAGTTCCATGACCGCAACACGCCCGTCGCCCAGCCAGGTGAGATTCCGTAAAGCGTGCTGAATCAGAGCCAGCTTAGCCCTGGATTCCCTCTGCGCCAGGTTCTGGTAAATCCGCGCCGGTGCTGCGCCCGCTGCTACCAGTTGCGCCGCTAAACCGTAGGACCGCGGGGTGACGCTGTCAAAGCGAAACCAACCGGTGTCGGCCGCCAGCCCTGCCAGCAGCGCCGTGCTGATGTCTTGGTCTAAGCCGACCCCCAACGCCGCAATTAGATCCGCCACCATTTCGGTGCATGCCGCAGCCAAAACATCCGCCACAATGAGGCTGCCGATCGCGTCGCGTGTGCGATGATGATCCAGCACCAGGATTTTGCTCCCGCGGCTTTCCAGATACGGCCAAGCCCGTTCAAGCTGGGCTTTGGTACAGGTATCCACGATCAGGATCAGATCAAATTCTCGTGGTGGAAAATGTGGCTTCTCGAGAGTCAATGAGATGCGCTCCAGCGCCGTCTGGACCGGGTATAAAAACTCCAGCGCTGGCGGTACGGGCGAAAGATCTACCAACGTCGGCGTGATGCCAAATTTACGCAAAGCCAAGCCGGCAGCCACCTGCGAGCCAAGAGCGTCCGGATCGGGACGCATATGTGTAAAAATAGCCACTGTCCTGGCCTGCTTAAGGCGATCGACTACCATGTTCCAATCAACATCTACTGCGCCGGGAGCGCAAAATTTATGGGTCATGGTTGTTGTCCCTGCCAGAGTATGGCCGACGGTGCCGCAACCGGTTGGTCCGGCAGCCCGTTGATTGCTGTCCGGCGGTCCACACCGGACTGTGCTTTGATCGGCTTGACCTTTTCAAACACCGCACGCACGCTTTGCACATCCATGGTGATGCGGCGTTTCAGCGGCTCCATGCCGGCCAGAGATTGTTGATCCCGAATCCATTGATCAAATACCAAGTCTATCGAGGTGTCATAGACATCCCTGGAAAAGTCCAGCAGAAATGCCTCCACCGAAATCCGCTGTTGGCCAAAAGTCGGATTCGTACCCACGGAGATGGCCGCAGGGTACCAGCTACCAGCCACCAGCGCCCGTCCAGCGTAAACCCCTTGTGCCGGAACCAGTTGCTCTACCGCCAGATTTACCGTGGGATAACCCATTTTTCTCCCACGTCCCTGCCCGCGCACCACCAGGGATCGCAGCGTATAAGCCCGGCCAAGCAGCTCTGCGGCATCCGCCATGCGGCCCTGAGCTATGAGCCAGCGGCACAGCGAACTGCTTACCGCTACTTCAGTAAGATCGGTCAATGTGGCAACAACCGTGGGCACCACCGCCAGCTCAAAGCCAAGCCCCACGTGTTGCTTTTCCAACATGGAAATGTTGCCCGCCGCTCCGCGGCCAAACGTAAAATTCGGACCTTCCACCATATACTTAGCGCCAATCACGGCCACCACCACATCGTGCAGGAAAGCTTCCGCGGTCATAGCGAGAAATTGTGGCTCTGGCTGGATTACAATGACCGCGTCCGGTGAAAAGCTCTCCAGCAACTCCATCCGTTGGTTCAAAGTGGTCAAGGCTGCAGGAGCTCTTTGAGGCGTGAGAATGGTCAGCGGATGAATCGCAAATGTCATGATGACAAATGGCCAGCCGCGCTGGGTAGCCAGTATTCGGCCTTGGGTTAACATGCGGGCGTGCCCGCGATGAACGCCGTCAAAATTGCCCACACACAGCACCCCTCCGCGGGCCGCTACCGGAAAGCTCTGAAGATCGCACACGACGGACATGGCGGGAAGTATACAAAAAGTCTGAAAAATGACCAGCCACCGTCTCCTGCGTCCCGCACGCAATCAAGCCGGCGCTTTGTATTTGGGGCGGTTTTGTGTTCCAATATGCCCAGCAAAACGGCACCCTGGTAAAATTGCCGCAACACCCATGAGCTTCAGGTGAACGTGACACAGGCAATGAGTTCAATTCGATTCGGACTGTTCGGTTTCATGTTGATGCTGCCGCTGGGCTGTGGATGGGTCCATCCACACCACAGGCGGACGATCTCGACGCAGGCCTTTATTCCCAAGTCGGTACCGCGGCCCACGGCCGCAACACAAAATGCCACGACCAGGCCGTCGCCGCACGGCCGGCTGACAGTAACCTCCAGCCATCCCTTTGTGGTACCTCCCACAACTCGGCCCGTGGGCGATTTGCCGGGCCATCCCACCGCGGTAGTAGTTAAATCGGTGCCGCTATCGGCGCAGGTGTCACCCGGGCATCCGTTGTCGGTGGCCGCTCTTTTGGGCACCGTTAACGGCCATCCGATTTTTGTGCAGGACATTATACGTCCCATCGCGGCCGAGTTGCGCCACGAGGCCACCACCAGCCGGACGAAAAGATTTTTTGCGCAGCGGGCCGCCGAAACGATTTTCGCCCAAATCCACACCAAAATCGGCAACATGTTGCTGTACAACGCCGCCCGTCGTCAGCTTTCCAAGGATGACCGCCGCCGAATAAAAATTTATGTGCAGGCCCAGCGGGAAAAAATTCTTAACCAATACATGGGATCCGTGGCTTTGGCCAATCGCGAACTGAAGTTGGCGGGTACCAGCCTGGATAAAAAACTCTACCATCTTAGACGCCAGGTCACCATTCAAATATACCTCAACAATCTGACCTTTCCGCAGATGGTGGTCACACGCCGGGAAATTCTCAGGTATTATCAAACCCATCTGGCTGAATTTACGCGCCACGCCAGCATCGACCTCTACACCATCAGCTATCCGGTCATACGCCAGTGGCCCAGAGACCCCCACGATCCCAACCACCTCAAACCCATTGCCCATCCAACGCCGGACCAGATCGCCGCGGCACGCCGCAAGGCTCTCGCTTATTGTCAGCATCTGGAACAGCGCCTGCGCCACGGTGCCAGTTTCGCATTTCTGGCCGAAGACAATTCCGTCGACCCGCAAGCTGATAACGGGGGCCATTGGCCCGATACGCACCGGGGCAGCCTCACCAATGCCCAGATTGAAAAGATTGCCTTTTCTCTCAAGCCCCATACCATGGCTCCCCCGGTGCTGCTCACCGATCCCGGCAATCCCCGGCGGGATATGGTGGAAATCATTCGCGTCACCAGGGTTACCCCGCACCGGGTGATACCGTTCTCGGTGGCCCAGCGGGCAATCGCCAAAACACTGCGCCTGCGGCTTTATCGCAAGCTTGTCGGACGCTACTACCGCCACCTTTACAGCAATTCATCCCGAACGGCTCTCGCCCAGATGATCCGGGAAACCACCCGCGTGGCCATTGCCCTTTACTGGATGAAATAGCATTGCGGTTGGCGGAATGCTCAATCCGTGCGCAACTGCCGCTGATGGTCCGCGATGGATTCCATGATTCGCGTGGCCACCTCCACGGCCACGCAACCATCCTCGCCGGTTACTTCGGGGGTGCTGTGGTTGCGTACGGCCTGCAAAAATGACTCCAGCTCCACCCGTAGCGGCTCCCGGTCATCCACCGTAAGCTGGTCATACTTCACCAATTCCGGATAGTTAAGATCGGAAAGATCCGCAATTTGCCCAGCGCGCACCTTTTCCCGGATTTTTTCCAGCTCCACCGCATTGGCACGGCGCTGAATCACGACGCCCGACTTTTTTTGATAGTCCACACTCACGTAAGCATCCGGGCTAAACAGCCGCATCCTCCGCTCCGTCTTCATCGCCAATCGCGACGCGGTCAGATTGGCCACACAACCGTTGGCAAAGACCAACCGGGCGTTGGCTACATCCTCACATTGACCAATGACCGAAACCCCGACCGCCGCCACCGATTGCACCGGCGATTTAACAAAGTGATGCACAATGTCAATATCGTGAATCATCATGTCCAGCACCACCCCTACATCAATGCTGCGAAAGGTCATCGGGCTGATGCGATGCACCTCCAAAAATTGCGGGTGGAGTTGATATCCATCCAGCGCCCGAACCACCGGATTAAAGCGTTCCGAATGGCCCGCCTGCAAGACACACCCGCAACGCTTGGCCAATTCCACCATAGCCCGGGCATCCTGCGGTGTCGGTGCCAGCGGCTTTTCGACCAGAAGGTGCACCCCCGCCGTCAAAAATTCCTCCGCCACCGACCGATGATGGATGGTCGGTACGGCAATACTCACCGCATCGGGACGCTGCGGGCACGCCAGCAGTTCCGCCGATGAGCCAATCGCCTGGCAGCCAAATTCCTGGGCCGCCGCCTGAGCCCGGGCCGGGTCGCCATCCACCACCGCCACCAGGCGGCAATGCGGAATCTGGCGGTAATTGCGGGCATGGTGGCGGCCCATGCGGCCCGCTCCCACCACCGCAACCTTCAAATCGCCGCTCTGTTTATCGCCATTGATCATGCCCGTACTCACGTAGCCAGGGTTGAATCCTGGGAATCCTGGAACGCTTTCTCACGCAAGCATTCCCGGTAACGTCCAAATTTTCCGTCGCTGGACCGCCGGATAAATGCCACCAGTTCCTGGATTTCAGGCACATCCGGATAAAGGTCTTCCAGCTCTTTCAGGGCCACGGCCACCGGTGATCCCTTCTTAAAAAGCACGCGATAGGCGTGGCGAATGGCTTCCACCGCCGCATCGCTAAAACCACTGCGTTTAAGCCCGGTCCGATTAAATCCACAAACTTCCGCCGGATGACCATTGACCACCATGAACGGCGGCACATCATGCACCACCCCCGAAGTACCACCGACAAACGAGTTTCTCCCCACCGTAACAAAATGATGAATCGCCACTCCGCCCGCCACCACAGCCCTGTCTTCCACGACAATATGGCCGGCCAGTAACACCTGATTGGCCAGTTGGCAGTAATCGCCGATGATGCAGTCATGGGCCACGTGCATCCCGATCATCAACAGGTTATGGCTGCCCACCTGCGTCCGCCCGCCGCCGTCCTCCGTGCCGATATGAATCGTCACGTGTTCGCGGATGTTATTGTCATTCCCGATCACCACCTGGCAGGGTCCACCGCGGTACTTAAGATCCTGCGGCACCGTTCCCACCTGACAATACGAAAAAAAGTGATTTCCCGTTCCTGCCTGCGTATGCCCCTCGATAGAGGCATGATGTTCCACCACACAGCCCGCACCGAGGCGCACGTGCGGCCCGATATAGGCAAAGGGTCCCACCACCACATCCGCGGCCAGGTCCGCCTTTTTATCCACTACCGCCATGGGATGAATTTGTGCCATTTTTCCTCGATGCTTCTGGAATGTTCTGACTCTTGGCCCTGGCCGGACCGGCACTTCACCATCGCCGGCCGTGCCGCCGCGTGCGGCCACTTCTCTTATCTTACGCTTCGTCGTCTACCAGCATAAATTTAATGATCGCTTCCGCCGCCAGTTGATCTCCCACCATCGCCCGGCACCGCACATGGCCCGTGCGGGCCTTCACGCGAATCGTTTGTGCTTCCAGAACCAGCTGATCCCCAGGCACCACCGGCCGCCGCAGCTTTACCTTATCCATCGACAGCAGCAGTGCCAGTTTGCCGGTGTGCTCAAGCTTGCGTGATAAAAGCAGTCCGGAGAGCTGGGCCAGAGCTTCCACGATCAATACGCCGGGCATCACCGGCGTGCCCGGATAATGCCCTTGAAAAAACTGCTCATTAATGCTGACATTCTTGATGCCCACCGCCCTCCGATCCGCGTCAATTTCAATCACCCGGTCCACCAGCAACATCGGATAGCGATGCGGCAGCACCTTGGCAATGGCCCGCACGTCCATCACCGGATCCATCAGGCTAAGGGCCTTGTTGCGCTGCGCATCCAGCATGGAAAGCAAACGCCGCACCAGCATGTGATTAAGCGCATGACCGGACCGATACGCAACCACCTTGCCCCGAATGCCACAGCCCAGCAGATACAGATCTCCCAGCAGATCCAGCACTTTGTGCCTCACACATTCATCCGGAAATCGCCATTGCGTATCCATAGGTCCGTTGGCATCCAACACCAGCACGTCCGCCGGCTTCAAATGCAATCCCAGGCCCCGCTGACGCAGAGCTTCGGCCTCCTGCTTAAGCACAAAAGTGCGGGCCGGCGCAATCGTCGACGTATAATCATCCCCCATGCCATAAGAAAAAAGCTGACGGCCGATCGGTCCTTGTGTGCCATAATCCAGATTGTAGAGAATCTGAAATTCATCACCATCCGGTGGGGCGGCGATAAGGGTCGAGGTTCCATCACGCACCTCAATGGGTTCGTTGATCCGTAGAAACTGTTTTTCTGCCGGTTGTTCGACCATCCCTGCTTCCTGCAGCGCCTTGACATACAGAATCGCAGATCCGTCCAGCCCCGGCATTTCCCCACCGCTGACTTCAACAATGATATTATCAATTCCCAGTCCGTTGAGCGCAGACATGCAGTGCTCGATGGTCTCAATGGAGTCGGCCCCGTTGCGCAAGCTGCTGCGCCGAGCACGTTTGGTGATATTGGATACCAAGGCCGGAATCCGCACCGCCCGGCCTAAATCCGTCCGCACGAACACCACCCCGTGGCCGGGGGGGGCCGGTCGAAAGGTCGCCGTAACTTCCTCGCTGGTGAAAAGCCCACGGCCCGATACGCTGACTTCACGAATGATGGTCTTTTGTGAGGGATTCAAGAGCGGCTATCCGTTGTTCAAGGTCACGCAAGGTTGCCGGCAATCGCGGCAGACGATGCAAAGCTCGTAATTCCGAAAAATACTCACGTCCGGGACGGGCCGGTGCGCCCACCAACTGCGCTTCGGCCTCCGCGTCGCCGGTCACCGCCGAAAATCCCGCCACCCGTACTCCCGGCCCCAAGGTCAGATGATCGGCCACCACCGATCCACCACCCATGGTCAGATGATCCCCGGCACACACCGAACCGCCAATCGCCACATGGGACACCAAAATGGTATGGCGACCTAAGACCACATTATGGCCGACTTGTACCGAATTATCCAGTTTACTGCCCTCGCCGATAACCGTGTCGGCAAACTTGCCCCGATCCACCGTGGCGTTGGCCCCAATTTCACAGTCATCCCCAATCGACACACCTCCAATGTGCGGAATTTTCACATACCGGCCCGCCGACAGGCGATAACCAAAACCATCCGCCCCTATCACGCAACCGGAATGCAATATCACCCGCTGCCCCAGTACGCAGCGCTCCCGTACCACCACCTGCGGCCAGAGAAAACAGTCGCAGCCCAATACACTGTTTTGGCCCACAAATCCTTGCCCCATCACCACGGTACGGTCACCCAGCCTCGCCCCGCCTTCAATGACGCTCAGCGGGCCGATACGCACATCCTTACCCAGATACGCCGCCGGGTCAACCACCGCCGTCGGATGAATTCCCAGGGCCGGCAAAACCGGCTTCGTCGCCAGCTTGGCCAACACTTCGGCCACCGCCAGATCAGCGTTCTCCACCCAGATCAATACCTGATCCGGGCGGGCCTTTACCGGTAATCCCTGACTGCAAATCGCGCCGCCCGCGGGGCAAGCCCGCATTTTTTTAGCCAGTTCCGGTATGCCTATGAAGGTCAAATGCCCAGCGTCGGCTCGGTCAAAGGCTTCCATGCTCTGGAATATCCGTGTGCCATCACCCTGCACTGTACCCCGACACCAACCCGCCGCAGTTGCCGCTGAAAAAGCCATCACATAAACCTCCCGCCGGGAAGATATTTCCGTTGCGTCCGCATGGATAATCCTGCGGCCCGTTATTGCCCGTGGGTTTTTTCCCATTGCCGATTCATGATCCGCAGGAGCGGGGCGGTGATGTTGATCGCCCGTGCGGCGTACAACACTTTGCGCGAGCGAATTTCAACCATCAGCGCCTTGTCTGTGGTCACTGACGTATCCATGGGTTCCTTCTGCAATACCAAGCCGATACCGTGGGCTTTGGCGTAGGTCTTGATAGCCGAGGTAATATCATGATAAAGCTTCTCCACCAGCAACGCATGTTCAGAACGAATCCGAAGCTGCGTGAATTCAATAAATACCCGATACGCCACCGAGGCCTTTTCCCACTTTTTTTCCTGCGCTTTATATTCAGGCGTGCCGGGTTTCAGGGCGATGGTGCTTTGTGGATTAAGCGGCTCGGCCAATTTCTTAAGCACCTGCTGCTTTTTGGCTTGCTCCGCCTTGAAAGTCGTCAACATCTTCTGGAGTTTGTCCGTCTGGGCGGTTTTTTCCTCCAACTGGTCTGAGAGCTTGATGATATTAACCACCGCGATTTTAACCCCCGCATCGGCTGGTGCCGCACTCGCCGGCCCGGCCCCCGTGGATAACGCCGCCGTTCCAACCAGAATTGCCGCCGTCAAAGCCTGTGAAATTTTATTCATTGCATAACTCCATGAT